>JAJFLD010000198.1 GCA_021772875.1 Ghiorsea sp.
TTGTGATTGCTGCTGTCAACGTGGTCTTGCCATGGTCAACGTGACCAATGGTACCAATGTTTACATGCGGTTTGTTACGTTCAAATTTTGCCTTAGCCATTTTTAACTCCTAACCCTTAACACTTGCAATAATTTCTTCAGTAATGTTACGTGGAACTTCTTCGTAATGTACGAATTGCATCGTATATGTAGCACGACCTTGCGACATAGAACGCAAGTTAGTTGAATAACCAAACATTTCTGACAATGGAACTTCTGCATCAACACACTTGGCAACACCACGATCAGTCATACCTTGAATTTTACCGCGACGGCGATTTAAATCGCCAACGATATCACCCATATAATCTTCAGGTGTTACAATTTCAACTTTCATCATTGGCTCAAGAATCACTGGTTTACATTGAGCACAACCTTTACGGAAGCCCATGGAACCAGCTACTCTAAATGCCATTTCATTAGAATCCACGTCATGGTAAGAACCATCAACAAGCGCAACCTTGATATCAACCATGGGATAACCAGCTAATACACCGTTGGCCATAGCTTCTTCACAACCTTTACCTACTGCTGGAATGTATTCTTTAGGAACAACACCACCAGTAATCTTGTCTTCAAATTCGAAACCAGCGCCAACTTCATTCGGCTCAATTTCCAACCAAACATGACCAAACTGACCACGACCACCAGACTGACGAACAAACTTACCTTCAACCTTAACCTTATCGCGGATGGTTTCACGGTATGCCACTTGTGGCTTACCAATATTAGCATCAACATCAAACTCACGACGCATACGATCCACAAGAATCTCTAAGTGAAGCTCGCCCATACCAGAAATAATCGTTTGTCCAGTTTCTTCATCTGTTTTTACACGGAAAGAAGGATCTTCAGCTGCCAATTTACCTAGACCAACACCCATTTTTTCTTGGTCAGCTTTAGTCTTAGGCTCAATGGCCACAGAGATTACTGGCTCAGGGAATTCCATGCGCTCAAGAATAATGGGATGATCAATATCACAAAGCGTATCACCAGTCGTGGTCAATTTAAGACCAACAGCTGCGGCAATATCACCAGCACGTACTTCTTTAATTTCTTTACGATCATTCGCATGCATCTGCACAATACGACTGATACGCTCACGTTTGTTTTTCACTGCGTTTAAGACGTATGAACCGCCTTCCAATACACCAGAGTAAACACGGAAGAAAGTAAGCGCGCCAACAAACGGGTCAGTCATCACTTTAAATGCAAGAGCCGCAAACGGTGCATCATCTGAAGAAGGACGTGTATCATCTTCCTCAGTATTCATATCAATACCTTTAATTGCAGGCACTTCAACTGGCGAAGGCATATAATCAACAACTGCATCAAGCAATGTTTGAACACCTTTGTTTTTAAAGGCCGTACCACAAAGCACAGGAATAATTGAAATATCAAGCACGGCCTTACGAATAGCTGCTTTGAGTTGCGCTTCAGGAATCTCCTCACCTTCAAGATGTTTTTCCATCAAAGCTTCATCAACCATAGAAACCGCATCCATCAAAACTTCACGGTATTCATCAGCTTGGTCTTTCAGCTCAGCTGGAATCTCTTCAACAGAATAATCCGCACCCATGGCTTCATTTTTCCAAATGATAGCTTTCATGGCTACCAAATCGATAACACCAATGAAATCAGATTCATTGCCAACAGGGATATTTAAAGGAACAGCATTGTGACCCAAACGCAAAGTGATTTCATCCACTACACGGAAGAATTCAGCGCCAGTGCGGTCCATTTTGTTAACGAAAGCAATACGAGGAACATGATAACGGTCAGCTTGACGCCATACTGTTTCAGATTGTGGCTCAACACCACCAACTGCGCAAAAAACACCAACTGCGCCATCTAAAACACGCAATGAACGTTCAACTTCAATCGTGAAGTCAACGTGACCAGGCGTATCAATAATATTAATGTGATGATTATTCCAATCACAAGTTGTAGCAGCTGAGGTAATGGTAATGCCGCGCTCTTGCTCTTGCGCCATCCAATCCATGGTTGCTGCACCATCGTGAACTTCACCGATTTTGTGCGACACGCCAGTGTAGAAGAGTACACGTTCAGTCGTAGTTGTCTTGCCCGCATCAATATGGGCCATAATGCCAATGTTGCGCACGCGCTCTAGTGGTGTCTGTCTTGCCACGATCCTACTCCTCTTCTAACCTAAACTGTTTAGAACAATTAAATCTTAAAACTTAAAAACTAGCTGGTAAAAAGCTTACCAGCGGAAATGTGAAAATGCTTTGTTTGCTTCAGCCATACGATGTGTTTCATCACGTTTCTTAAACGCTCCGCCACGTTCGTTAATAGCATCTACCAACTCATTGCCCAGACGCTCTGCCATAGTTTGCTCAGAACGCTTACGAGAATGTTCGATCAACCAGCGCACAGCCAAAGACTGCTGACGACGATCTGATACTTCGATTGGCACTTGGTATGTAGCACCGCCAACACGGCGAGACTTCACTTCAACCAAAGGACGAATCGCTTCCAAAGCACGGTGAAGCATGTTTAGCGCATCTTCGCCTGATTTTTTTGCTGCAATTTCCATTGCACCATAAACAATCGCTTCAGCTTTTGCTTTTTTGCCATCTAACATAATAGCATTCACTACTGTTGAAACTTTAGTGTCACCAAATTTTGCATCCGGAGTGACGGGACGACGGGTGACGGGACCTTTACGTGGCATTTCTTAATTCCTCTCTTACTTCGGACGCTTAGCGCCATACTTCGAGCGAGCCTGCTTACGGCCTTCAACACCCGTAGTATCCAATACGCCACGCAATACATGGTAACGAACACCTGGTAAATCTTTTACACGTCCACCACGAATCAATACAACACTATGCTCTTGCAAACGGTGACCTTCACCTGGAATATATGCTGTAACCTCATGGCCATTGGTCAAACGAACACGTGCAACCTTACGCAAAGCCGAGTTAGGCTTTTTTGGAGTTGTTGTATAGACACGCGTACAAACACCACGACGTTGTGGGCATGCTTGCAATGCAGGAACTTTATTAATCTTTCGCTTATCTTGACGTGATTTGCGAATCAACTGGTTAATTGTTGGCATCGTTACCTCTTAAAACTTTCCTCGGCGCGCCTTGATTTTGATTAGGCACAGCTTGCGAGGGCGGCGAAACATAGGGTTGAGCATTTCATCTGTCAACTTTTTTTTCAGGAGCTTATCATTACTACTATATTTACAACTTTATTTCCCTGACTTCTCAGCAAAACAAGGTCATCACACCAGCTTGGCGGCCTGTTCCATCAAGCTTTCTTCATTGATCACTTTCTTATCTATTTTACAATATGCTGCTTTTTCTTCGCTAATGACCAACACTTCCACTACACCCTCAATCGCCAGTAGCTGCCTTGTCAGCCGCCCTGCATCCTCTGGGTCAGTAGCCTCAACATGCAAGGTCATGGTTGCCAGATATGGCGGCTCAGGCATAAACAAGGCCACCATCCACCAAACACTCAGCATTGCAGCCACTACAAAAAATACAGATTCAAAATTTTGTGTGATGGGATCATAAAGAAAACCTCCCAGCACCCCACCAATAAAAGCTCCAAAGAATTGACTGGTATTAAATACACCAATCGCCGTACCTTTTGCACCAGCTGGCGCATATTTGGAAACAAGTGACGGCAGACTGGCCTCTAAAGTGTTAAAACCCACAAAAAAGAGCAACAAAGCTGCTGCAACCCACCATATAGAATCATGTAACATCGCAAACAGCAAACTCGCACCAATCAGCATCGCAATAGATAACAAAAATACTTTCTTCATCTTACGCTTGGCTTCAGCCACAATAATCATGGGCACCATCAGCACAAATGCCAACAACATCACAGGCAAGTATAATTTCCACTGCTCAGGTTGCGCCAGCAGCGCGTGATCAGGGTTCGCCAACACCAATGGCAACACCACAAAAAGTGCTGTTAAACCCATATGTAATATTAAAACACCAATATCCAAGCGTAATAATGCGTTATGCCGCAAAACCTGCTTAAACATGCCAGTTGTCACTTCGCTATCACTATGATGCGAAGATTTCACGGGATCAGGCACCACAAAATACAATACCAATATAGATAACAACGCCAGCGCGGCAGTTAAAGCAAATATGCCTGGCACACCCACCCAATGATTAAGCATAGGTGCAATCGCCATTGATACGGCAAAAGATAAACCAATCGTAATACCAATGCTTGCCATGGCTTTGGTGCGATATTCTTCTCGGGTTAAATCGGCTGTCAAAGCAATCACCGCTGCAGCTACTGCTCCTGAGCCTTGAATAATTCGGCCTAACAACACACCTTCAATCGAAGTTGAAATCGCTGCAATCACACTACCAATAGCAAAAATCACCATGCCTGCAGCAATCACAGGTTTGCGTCCAAACTTATCCGACATCATACCAAAAGGAATTTGAAACAACGCTTGGGTCAAACCGTAAGCACCTAGCGCAATACCCACCAACTCGGGATGCAAAGCTGCACCATCCAAACCGTGGGCATAGGTTGAAAATACTGGCAGGATTAAAAACAATCCCATCATACGCAGTGCAAAAATACTTGATAACCCAGCAACAGACTTGCGTTCTGCTGCATTCATACCTGACTGACTCATGTCTTACCTCAAAAGGATATTTAGATTCGCGGCAATGTTACTGTAATGATGAATATTGTCACTTGTATGCTTTGCTGCTTGTCGAGAGAGGTTTGTTTAAACACTTTTTTTACCACGAAGGCACAGAGACACAAAGATATGTGTGAACCAACCTCACCCTGCTATAGCTGCGCCGAAGCTTACAATCATCAAAAGGAAGAGCGCAGTAACACGCGCCCTTTTTATGATTGTAAGCGCAGGAGATACGCAGCTATATAGGGCAGCCTTTTTTGGTTCGTTTTTTGGCTGC
>JAJFLD010000199.1 GCA_021772875.1 Ghiorsea sp.
GGCATTAAACAGTCTAATATTCAGTCATGGAAAAAGTGAACATTCATAGTAAAGACAAAATGAATGTTAATCGCAGTCATTCTTTCTTCTCTTGTCGCTAATGGCTGCTGTAACATCGTTGTTAGTTACTGTTTCATTCAGAACAATGCTGGCTATTGCTGCAACCTCTTTATTTGGTGAGCTTTGCCAAGGGCTGTCACAGTAATCATAATCTGATGTTCGAATAGGTAAATATTTGCAAAAAATATTGTGTATATTCCGTATGGTATATGCTTTTAAATTTCTTTTTCTACTTAGACCTTCTAAAACAGATGGCATAATCGGGTGTGTCACTTCATCTTTAAGTTGCTCAGCAATGCCTCTAAGCTTTCCTTCATAGGGTGTTCCTTTCAGCTTATTAGCAACTTTTGCTACCTGATGAGACTGTGATTCATATAACCGTAGCTCCTCTGGCGACGAGCACCTATTCAACCACTCCCAATTACCCTTCACAGCTTGGGATAGTAGAAATATCCTTTGACAATATTCCTGTGGAAAATTGTTTCCCAAAGCGCAACACCTTAAATCTATCTCAAGTGGTAAAGCTTCAAGAGTAGAAATATTTCCCGCTGTGTTGCTTAAACTTGAATACCAATCACGAAGCTTAACAAACCTGTTTTCAATATCATTAACAAGCTCTTTATCCTGTTCTAGTTTTTCATTAATAGAAGTCATGCTCTATTGCCTATAGCTATAATCTTTGCACCATCACGCAAAGCATCTAGATAATCAGCATAGTGTTGCATCATTTCTACGCGTTCGGGCAAATGCCTAGCATGGTTATAAGCTGCTTTGATGGCATTGCCTTCCTTATGCGCTAGCTGTCTTTCGATAAAGTCAGAATTGAAACCCAACTCATGCAATAAGGTTGAAGCCATGCCACGGAAACCATGCGCGCAATGTTCTGTTTTTGTATCATAGCCTATTCTGCGCAATGTGGCATTTATGGCACCATCACTCATAGGGCGGCTGCTTGCTCTTGCGCCATGAAACACATACTTGCCTTGTCCTGTTAAAGCTTTGATTTCTTCTAATATAACCAAGGCTTGCTTTGCTAGGGGTACAATATGGACTTGTTTCATTTTCATTTTGTGGGCTGGAATGGTGATAACCTTTTCTTCAAGGTCTATTTCTTGCCACTCTAAGCAACGCAGCTCTGAAGGGCGCAAAAGTAGATAAGGCGAAAGCTTCAAAGCAGATTGCACAATAAAGGTGCCTTTGTGCTCTTTGATTGCCCGCATTAAACCGCCCACTTCTTTGGGTTGTTTTAGGCATGGCCTATGGGTTGTCACCACTGGTGCAAGCGCGGCTTGCAAATCTCTGGTTGGGTCACTTTTGATTCTGCCAGTTGCAACACCAAAACGCATAATTTGACTGCATAACATTTTAGCCCGATGCGCCGCTTCATGGTGGCCGCTGGTTTCGATACGCTGGCAAACTGAAAGCACATCCATTGGTTCAATAGCCGTAAGTTTCATAGAACCAAGCCAAGGTAAGATGTGATTGGCTAACTCTGCTTTTTTATGTTTGAGCGTGGTTGCAACCCACAGCCCCGATTTCTTTTCTAGCCATTCATTGGCGACACCTTTAAAGGTGATTGATTGCGCTTCTGCAAAGGCTTTGCGTTTCTTGGTTTGTTTGTCTTGGTTGGGGTCGATGTGTTCGGCAATAAGGGCTTTTGCTGTTTCTCTGGCTTTACGCGCTTGCTTAAGGCTTACCGCTGGATAAATGCCAATTGCTAAGGTCTTGCGTTTATCAGCAAAACGATAATCAAGCCGCCAATACTTGCCCGATTTATTCACCAGTAAATACAAGCCGCCACCGTCACTAAGTTTGAGCATAGCCTTATCATCAAAAAGCTTTGCATTCTTTACCTTTGCGTCATTTAGCAACATGGTAAAATCTCCCAAATGACGGTACTTTTTTCAGTGGTTTTTCATTTTACCGATTTATACCGTCATAAATACCGTCAAATTGACGGTACTTCTTAGGTCAACAATGTTCTTTGCTGGACAACAAGGCAAGAAAAAAGCCAATAAACACAAGGCTTACTGGCTCTCTTAGGTCTTTCTAATACTGCTGTATGGTACCCGAGGGCGGATTCGAACCGCCACGCCGTGAGGCAAGGGATTTTGAATCCCCCAAGTCTACCAGTTCCATCACTCGGGCATATTGTAAATGAAATCATGCTAGTCAAGACGGCGCGAAGTGTTGCGAGAGCGTGGAAAAGTGTCAAGCAGGAAAGTGACAGGGTGAGTTTAAGGGCTGTTCTGAATCTCGAAAACAACTCACTTAGTTGCGTAGTCATGCGGCGTAGAGGCTGGTGATGTCATGCCTCTACGCCGACATTGAATAAAGCATTAAGGCTTCATGGCTTTGGCGAAAGCTGCTGCAAAAGCATTGGTTTCTTGGGGTTTGTGCTTACCATGTTGGGCTTTTGCAGGTTGTTTGAGTTTTTTCTGTACGATTTGGGCGGCAGAATATTCATCCTGTTTTTTCTTGGCCTGCTCTGGTTTATCTTGTAAACGCATGGTCAAAGAGATGCGTTTGCGTTTGGCGTCAAAATCAAGCACTTTCACCTGCACAACTTGGCCGGCCTTTACAACCTTGCGGGGATCATCCACAAACTGATCTGCCAAGGCTGAGATATGCACCAAACCATCCTGATGCACGCCAATATCAACGAAGGCACCAAAATTGGTAACATTACTAACGACACCTTCAAGAATCATGCCTTGACGCAAATCATGGATTTCCTTTACGCCCTTTTTAAATGTTGCAGTTTTAAAGCTTGGTCTTGGGTCACGGCCTGGTTTTTTGAGCTCTTCGAGCACATCTGAGACTGTTTGTTTACCAAAGGTTTCATCAACAAAGTCTTTAGGGTTGATGTTGGTTAGGATTTCAGGTTTGCCCATCACTTCTTGAATGTTTTTGGCAATATGATGCAATATTTTATGCACCAAAACATAAGATTCAGGATGAACAGCAGATGCATCTAGAGGGTTGCTACCTTTTTGAATGCGTAAAAAACCAGCTGCTTGCTCAAAACTCTTAGGACCAAGCCCTTTAATTTTCTTCAACTGCTCACGGTTGGAGAATGCACCTGTTGCCTCACGTTGTTTGATCATTTCAGCTGCCACTTTGGCATTTAACCCAGAGACATGGGTGAGAAGCTCAGCAGAAGCTGTGTTGATATTCACACCCACATGGTTTACACAATCCTCAATAATAGACACCAGAGCTTGGTCGAGATGGGTCTGGTTGACATCATGCTGGTATTGACCCACACCAATGGCTTTGGGCTCAATTTTAACCAATTCCGCCAAAGGATCTTGCAAGCGGCGAGCAATAGAAATTGCACCACGCAAAGACACGTCAACCTTGGGAAATTCTTTGGATGCCAATTCGGATGCTGAATACACCGATGCACCTGCTTCTGAGACCACCACAGACGTGAGTGGAAATTGTGGAAATTGTGCGCATAAATCTGCAACCAAGCTTTCAGTTTCACGAGAGCCTGTGCCATTGCCAATAGCGATAAGTTCGAATTTATGTTTATCCGCCAACACCGCCAATGCAGCAATAGATTCTGCCCAAAGTTTTTGTGGTGGATGAGGATAGATGACAGCAGTTTCCAAAAGCTTACCATGTTGATCAACCACTGCGACCTTTACACCAGTACGGATGCCAGGATCCAAACCAAGGGTAGCCTTGCCGCCAGCGGGGGCTGCCAATAACAGATCGCGTAAGTTTTCACCAAACACTGCAATAGCCTTTTCTTCTGCTTGTTGGCGCAATTCGTGAAAGAAAGTGGTCTGGAAGCGTTTTAGCATCTTTTTCCAGCTTAGCTCAATCGCTTCTTGTAAGAAGGGGAATGCATCAGCTTTTTTAGTGGTGATTTTAAAATGTGTTGCGATTTTACTTAAAAACATAGTGGCATCTTGTGCGATGTTTTCTTGTAGTTTTACGCGTAAAAAACCTTCACTTTGACCGCGGAACAACGCCAAAGCACGATGCGAAGGCACTTTTTTGAAAGCTTCGGTATAATCAAAATAATCTTGGAACTTCTCAGCTGCTTCTTGATGTTTTTTTACCACATCGCTTTTAATCACGGCCGATGATTTGAGATCATCACGTAAGCCCTGTAACAAATCTGCATCTTCACAGAAGATGTCCACTAAAATCTCTTGGGCACCTTGCAAAGCGACCGAACCATCGGCGATACCTTTTTCAAGGTTGATGTAACCTGTTGCAAGTGTTTCAGGGGTTTGATTTTGGTTGCGCAATAAACTTTGTGCCAAAGGCAGTAAACCCGCTTCTTTGGCAAGGCTAGCTTTGCTTGTGCGTTTGGGTTTGAAAGGCAAATAAAGGTCTTCCAAACGGGTGAGCGTTTGGCTGGCAAGGATTTTCTTTTTTAATAATTCGCTAAGCAAACCTTGTTTTTCAATGCTTTGTAAAATACTGGCTTGGCGGGCTTGGAAATCACGCAAGTATTGCAAGCGTTTTTCCAAGGCGCGCAATTGAATATCATCAAGGTTTTCAGTCTTTTCTTTCCGATAGCGGGCAATAAATGGCACAGTTGCACCATCATCCAATAAATCAATGGCTGCTTTAACTTGGCGATGTTGAACGCCCAATTCTTTGGCGATTATTTCAATGATATTCATAAGTTCCTCAACATGGTTGGTATGACGTTGTTATGCCGCTTTATGCTGTGTAATGGTTGTGATTGCAAGGGGTGAAACATTGTTTTTATTCAGGCACTAACCAGCTTAGATGTTTTTCACCCTTGCCTTCGGTCAGTTTGTTGCCAACCCAGTCCAAGCTTGATTTGATGGCTTGCTGGGCATGCCATGGCGGATTGATGATAAGCAAACCTGAACCAAACATTTGTAAGTCGGGGAAACCATCTTTGCAATCCAGCTCCACACGCATGATTTTGCGGATACCTGAATTTTTAAGCGCCTTAAGCAAAACCAAGTGTCGCTCAGCAGGTAGCAAAGGATACCAAATCACATATACACCCGTGGCAAAACGGCGATAGGCTTGGCTTACAACCTTGGCGACTTGGGCATATTCATCTTTGATTTCATACGAAGGATCGATGAAAATAAGACCACGCTTTTCTTTGGGGGGCACCAAGCCTTTGATGGCTTCAAAAGCATCACGTTTGAGCAGGCTAAACCCACGCGAGCTACGAAATGCGCTGCGTAAACCATCAAATTCTTGGGGGTGCAAGTCGCATGCTACCAAGCGGTCTGATTCGCGCTGCATATGATGCAAAAGGGCAGTTGAGCCAGGGTAGAGGTTAAAACCACCTTCAGGGTTGTGGCTGGTGATAGCGTTGAACCAGCGGTGAACACCTTGCGGTGAGCGTTCATGACGAAACGGCCAAACTTTGGCAATGCCAGTCTCAAATTCATGGGTTTTCAAAGCTTCTTCAGCATTTAAATCATAAAGGCCACGGCTGGCAAATGCATCGAGTATAAATAGGGGTTTATCTTTGGCTTGCAGGCCTGCCAACACATCACCTAAAATAATATGTTTTAAGACATCGGCAAAATTGCCTGCATGATAAGTATGTTGATAACTGAGCATGCACGCATCATGAAGGACTGAAAAATTAACGCCAAGGCTTTTTGTCGTCACGGTTTCCTTAAGCTAACCAGAGATGGGAATCAAGTTGGTGAATTGAACACCCTTGAATATGACTGCCCAAGACCTTATTACTAAAGGGACGAAAATATTTACCCAATGATTGCCGGAGATGAAATTATGGATACCAGCCGTTTTACGCAAAAAGTTGCCGAAGCTATGCAGGCTTCTCAGGCCTTGGCTGTGCGATTATCGCATCAAGAAGTGGATGTGCCACATGTCTTGTATGAGCTTTTGGCACAAGAGCGCGGTTTGGCAACGCAGCTTTTAAACCGTGCTGATATTGATATTGAAAGTTTGAAGCAAAAAGTGCAGTTGATTTTGGGTAAACGCGCCAAAGTTTCTGGGGGTAGTGAAGCGGGCAAGGTGTTTGTCACCCAAGCATTAAATCAATTGCTCATCAAAGCCATGGATAAAATGCAAGCTATGGGTGATGCGTATATGTCGGTTGAGCATGTATTGTGGGCTATCCTTGATGATAACAAAAGTGCTTCGGCGAAGGTGTTGGTTGAGGCTGGTTTGGATATGCCAGTCTTTGAAAAAGCATTGGAAGCTGTGCGTGGTAATCAACGTGTGACCAGTGATTCGCCAGAATCTCAATATGAAGCACTGGAAAAATACGGTACAGATTTGGTTGAAATGGCTAGAGCTGGCAAGCTTGATCCTGTGATTGGGCGCGATAGTGAAATTCGGGCGGTGATTCGTATTTTATCGCGCAAAACCAAAAATAACCCTGTGTTGATTGGTGAGCCTGGCGTGGGTAAAACAGCCATTGCTGAAGGTTTGGCGCAACGTATAGTCTCTGGTGATGTGCCTGAAGGGCTTAAACATCGCACCATCTTTTCTTTGGACATGACATCTTTGATGGCGGGGGCAAAATATCGCGGTGAGTTTGAAGAGCGTTTGCAAGCAGTGTTGAATGAGATCAAAGCTTCTGAAGGCAAAGTGATTTTGTTTATTGATGAATTACACACCATTGTTGGCGCGGGTAAAACTGAAGGTTCTGCTGATGCGGGGAATATGCTCAAACCCATGCTAGCACGTGGTGAATTGCATTGTATTGGTGCCACAACATTAAACGAACACCGTTTGTACATCGAAAAAGATGCAGCATTAGAGCGTAGATTTCAGCCAGTATTGGTGCAAGCACCAAGTGTTGAAGATACAATTTCGATTCTGCGTGGTTTGCGTGAGCGTTTTGAATTGCATCATGGGGTGCGTATTCAAGATGCAGCGATTGTGGCAGCAGCGACCATGTCGGATAGATACATTGCCGATCGCTTTTTGCCCGATAAAGCCATTGATTTGATTGATGAAGCCTGTGCATCCATTCGCACAGAGATTGATTCCATGCCCGCAGAGCTTGATGAAATCACGCGCAAAACCATGCGTTTGGAAATCGAAGAAACAGCGCTAAAAAAAGAAACG
>JAJFLD010000200.1 GCA_021772875.1 Ghiorsea sp.
GCAAACTTGATACGCACAGGCACACCAGGCAACTTAAAATGCTGGCGAAAATCTTTTTCTAAATAATGTTTATAGGATGCGCGAATACCACTCGGGCGATTACTAAATATTTTAATGGTTGGCGGTCTTGTTGCAATCTGCGATACGTATTTAAGGCGCACGATTGCCCCTTCTGCACTGGGTGCATATTGTTTTTTCTCAGCTGCAACCAGCCAACGGTTCAACTCACCCGTACTCACTTCAAAGGCATTGGACAAACCCGCTTCAACAGCATGCTGCAAAAGTTTTTTCACACCTTTTTTATGTTTTGCCGCAGTACGGAACACTGGAATATCGGGCAAACCACGCATTCTAAAATCCAAGCGCTCAACATAATACTTCCAATCTTCATCACTGAGCAAATCAACTTTATTGACCGCAACAATCAAAGCACAGCCTTCATCTTGAGCCAATTGCATCAAACGCATATCTTGCTCAACAATGCCTTCGCCACCATCCAAAACCATCACTGCCACATCTGCTCTGCGAAATGCTTGCACAGCTTTAACACGGGCAACGAACTCAATGACATCACTGATGCGGCCAGATTTGCGTTGCCCAGCAGTATCTACCAAACGAATGAAACCATCTTCATAAGCCATGTCTGTATCAATAGCATCACGGGTTGTACCTGCAATAGGACTAACCACCATTCTATCTTGGCCTAACCAAGCATTAATCAAAGTCGATTTACCAACATTCGGGCGACCAATCACCGTAATGCGAGCCAAAGGCTCTTCATCACTGATAGGATCTTGAATATCATATTTAGGGACATTTTTTGCAATCAGCTCACAAAGTTTCAGCATGCCATGGCCATGTGCTGCCGACACAGGTGTGGGCTCGCCCATGCCCAAAACAAAAAACTCAGCCGCCAACCCCGCATTTTCAGCTTTATTCACCACCAAAAGAACAGGCAAACCAGAGCGCCGCAATTTTTGTGCTAGCGCATGGTCTACAGGTGTAGGGCCAACCAAAGCATCCACAGCCAATAAAACAACATCCGCAATTTCAAGTGCC
Source organism: Ghiorsea sp. (assembly GCA_021772875.1). GTDB lineage: Bacteria > Pseudomonadota > Zetaproteobacteria > Mariprofundales > Mariprofundaceae > Ghiorsea. The sequence goes on from JAJFLD010000200.1 coordinate 1,060, forward strand.
GCTTCAACTTGTGAATCAATAGCACCTTGCATTTCACCATGCTGAGATTCGCCAATGCCGCCCGTGTCAACCAGCACACAAGTTTGCCCACCAATCACACATTCCGTTTCAAGGCGATCAACAGTAACACCTGGGCGGTCGCCCACGATAGCTGTACGTTTTTTCAAAATGCGGTTAAATAATGTGGATTTACCAACATTTGGCCGACCAACAATGGCCACTACAGGAAGCTTATATCCTAACATCAACGCACCATTGCCATCAAACCACGATCTGTTCGAACCAGCAAACCCTTTTCTGTAACTATCGGCAATCTTGTAATATCACCTACAAGCGTCATGCTCGCTTGAACTTCACCATTCATATTCAAGCGATATATTTTACCTTTACGGCCTACAAGCCACAAAGCATCTTGCCACAATATAGGCCCCATCAATGCGTGCTCAGCAATTTTTTTACTCCACAAACGATTACCTTTATCAATGTTATAAGCATGTAAATAACCACTGCTGTCAGCCATATACATGATTGAACCCACAAGCTTGGGTGTGGTTTTCAAAGAAATAGGCAAGCTAAAAGATTGCACGCCATCTGCCGCTGACAAGGCAAATAGCTCATCATGAAAAAACGGCATCAAAACCACATCATCGGCTTGCTCGCCACCCATGCTTAAACGTGATACCAATAAGGGGGAGGCAAGGGGGGCTTTTAACTCAGCGAGATTGGAGGTGATGTTTGATAATAACAATTGACGTTTCCACAGCAAATCGCCTGTGTATGCTTTCAAGGCAACTGCATCACCATTATTCAAAAGCGCAAAAACACGTTCATCTGCCACCAGAGGAGCCGCTCCCAAATACATGCTCAAGGTGTTGTTAGAGCCTGAATAACTCCAACGTTTTTCTCCGCTTGATGAAAAGCGATACAATGCGTTTTCTGTGGTTTGGATGATGAAATCATTTGCTATAGCAATAGGCTGAATGGTAAATGAAGCTGTCAGTTGTTTTTGCCAAACGATGATGCCTTTGGCAGGGTCAACTACATACAAACGTCCATGAACATCACCCACTACAACATGACCATTTTTCAAAGCCAAAGCTGGAGAATCTGAAGGTGTGCCTAATGAAAAGCGGCGAACTTCTTTGCCTGTGTCTTGAGCATACACATGCACCCAGCCATCGCGCCCCGTCAAGACAACCCAATTATCTTTTCCATGTCGAACCAATGCTGGTGAACTCAAAGCAACAGATGAATTGGGTAAGCGCTGATCCACATCAACAGACCACAACATTTTGATTTTAGGCGCATTTTGCTCTGCTTGTGCAGCATGAAGCACACCCACCATACAAACCATCAGTGCGCAAACACGAGCAAATGTTTTCATATTATTCTGACGCTTGCAAAAGCGCCAATTGAGTTTCCAACTCTGCTGTCAAATCATTGTCGTTGGATTCCGCATCCAAGGCTTTTTGAATAAACTCGATTTTTTCGCCCTTGTCTGTGCTGATATGGGCCAACAAAGCATAACGCGGCTGCTCGAAATATTTTCCCACGTGTGCTTCTAAAAGCGTGCGTGCTTCTTCCATATTACCTTCTGCAACAAACAATTCGGCCAAATCCAATCGTGCTTGCCAATGCAATTCAGGAGCACCATGGCTAGCCATTAAAGCTTCAAGCGCGGCTCTTCTCGCTTGCAAGTCATCACTTTTGGCCTTCTGCAACAAAGCTAACGTTGCATAACCTGTGTCGGCATAATCTTTAATCACAGAATCCAACAATGCTGAACGCTGCTCTTTATCACTGATATTTAATGCTTTCATATACATCAAAGCCGCCGACTCTTTTTGTGTCTGCTTCTGTTCTTGCCATAATGAGTAGCCTACCAACACAAGTGCCAGCACCACCAAACCAGCAATCAAGTGTTGCTGGTATTGCTGCAGCCAAGCTATTGTTTTTGCACTTTGCATATCACGCTTAAGCTCAACAAAATCTTGTGCATCAACGATGCCTTCTACTGGTATGTTTTCTTGTTTTTTCTCATTCACAACATTTCACCTTAATCTTGTACTCTAAACTTTAGCTCATTAACCGCGGCACGCTAAAGGGCATAAGACAGGTGTCAATTATTCGTGCATTTACCTAGAAAATGCACGCAAATCATTACTTGGCACTTTTCATGCTTGTTTGAATATTCAATCCCCTAGTCTTTATAACATGGGCATCATTTTCGCACCAACCTCAAAGGAGGAAGAATGACCAAGCCACAACCTAAGCAGCATCTGGCCTCCTTACTGCAAAACCAGCCCGGATCGAAATTTGTCCAAATACTATTTGAGACCTCCACACTGGCACTCCCTAAGCTCGAAAAAGCTGTTCGCATTCAAAAGAAACTCGGCAACAAAAGTATGTTGTCGGCTATCCTTATTGAGCTTGGCTACATCACTGAAGATGAACAACGCAGGCTCATCCGAAAACATGGGCGGTCTTTTTTGCTCGGCGAATTGGTATGCGAGCTTGGTTATATCAATCTAGAAACCCTGCAACTTGCTGAACATGAATTGGAAAAAACACCCAACATCAGAATGGGCGAGCTGCTCGTTAAACTAAGGCTGATCAACGATCATCAACTCGCACAGGCCTTATCTGAACAATTGGGCGTGCCTCTGATGCATGTTGACATAGACATGATTGATAAAAGCATCGCCAACCAATTTTCGAAACAATTTTTACGTTCAAACTTGGCTATCCCTTTTGAATTAACCGAGCAGTATGTCTCCATCATCATCGCCGACCCTTTCAATACTGCCGCTATTTTGGAAATCGAGCAGCAGCTTAACAAAGAGGCCCATGTTTTTGTTGCCGCACGCGATACCATGGCGAGTTTTGTGGACAAACTTACCGCTGAAAAGCGCGGTGATAAACTCAAAGAAGGGCATCAGATTGCTGAAATCGTAGATAGCCTTTTCCTTGCCGCCATTCGTGATCACGCCAGCGACATACATCTAGAACCCATGGCAGAAATGATGCGTGTTCGCTTTCGCATGGACGGGGTGCTGATTCACAAAATGGATTTGCCGCTTGAAATATCCAAGCGCGTCACAGCAAGATTAAAAATCTTAGGTCAAATGGACATTGCAGATACGCGCATGCACCAAGATGGCCGCATCACCCATACCGTAGGTAAAATGGACGTTGATTTCCGCGTCTCCACTTATGTCACAGTATATGGTGAAAACTTAGTCATGCGCGTATTGCGCCGCGATGGTGGTTTAAAAAGCATTGAACAACTGCAAATGGGGCGCGGTGTATTAGAGCGCTTCAAACATGATGCCTTAGATGTACCGACGGGTGTCATCATCATCACGGGCCCTACTGGGTCTGGAAAAACAACAACATTGTATTCGGCAGTGGACTATCTGAATCGTCCCACCACCAAAATCATTACCTTAGAAGATCCCGTGGAATACGTCATTGAAGGCATCATGCAATGCTCAGTTGACAAAACAGCAGGCCGATCATTTGAAGCTTCATTAAAATCCATTGTCCGTCAAGATCCTGACATCATTGTACTTGGCGAAATTCGCGATAAAAACTCTGCCTCCGTTGCCGTACAAGCTGCACTCACTGGGCATAAAGTGCTCACCACATTTCATACTGAAGATTCCATCGGCGGCCTACTCCGCCTTATTGATATGGGCGTAGAAACTTTTCTCATTTCTTCGACTGTCGTCAGCATACTTGCCCAACGCTTGATCCGTACGATATGCCCTGATTGTCGTCAAACATATATGCCCAATAAACGCATCGCTAATCTTATTGGTCTAGACGACGACACCTTACGCAATCACACCTTTTACCGTGGCACAGGCTGCGGAACATGTTATGGCACAGGTTACCATGGGCGTACTGCACTGCATGAATTACTCGTGTTGAATGAACAAGTCCGCGAAGCCATCATAGAACAAAGGCCATCCCATGAAGTGCGTCAAATAAGCTGCGATAGCACTGACCTTTTATCATTAATGGAAGACGGTTTATACAAAGCATTGCAAGGCAAAACCACCATAGAAGAAGTCTACCGTATTGCACCACGATCCAATTCAAATCGAACCGTAGATGAAATCATGCGCATCATGGATGATAAAAAATGAGTATTAATATTAGTGCCTTTGCAGAAGAAGTTAGACAACGGTTCAGAAAGGGTGAAGCCAAGCTACCATTGCTACCAAAATCGGTGATGGAAGTTCAAAAAATTGTGAATGATAAAAGTAAAGGTGCAGCAGACATCGCCAAGGTTTTAAGTCAAAGCTTAACCCTCTCGGCTACCGTTTTACGCATTGCCAATAGCGCACAGTTTAAGCGCGGCACATATGAAGTACGAAGTCTGCCAGTGGCGATTCAGCGCTTAGGTGGACGAAAAACCTTGCAGTTGATGGTTGCCATTTCATCCAAGCTGCACATGAATGTAAAAGATGCAGGTCTTAAAGAAATATTAAGTAAAAATAGAGAACATGCATTGCAAGTTGCTGTTGCCGCACAACACCTTGCGCGGTTAATGAATAGCGTAGATCCTGAAGAGGCTTTCTTAGCGGGCATGTTACATGATATTGGTGTTCAAGCTGTGGTTTGTGCCGTACCCGAATTACTCGCACCGCTGACTTATGAGAATCAACTACAAGTCATTCAAAACTTGCACCGTGAGATGGGTGGTCGCTTGCTCAACTACTGGGATATGCCTGATTCTTTCGAAACGATTGCTTCTCACCATGGCATAGAATCCGACGATCGCCCACGCGATAAACTTATTGATTTTGTAGACGCTGCTGATTTTCTCGTTCAGGCCAGCGGTCATAAAGTTTTATTTGATAGCATTGAGCCCATGCCTGCCTCGCATTTTCCGCCTATTCAACGCATCGGAGCCAAAGAAACACACCTCGCAGCCATTGAAATCGAACTGGAAGATGCAATCCAAGAAATGGCAAATACCTTAGCCTAAAACCGCAGTTCTTTTTCAAAAGGGGTCAGTCAAAAGGGGTCAGAGCCCTTTAGCGCTCTTAATCGGCCGCCCTCTGCGAGATTGACCAACTTTTTGACCCAAAACCTCTTCAATTTTCTCCCGAAATCTGTCGCTGCCCAGTGGCGTCCCTGTCTGCCAGGATGCTCTAATCTCAGTTAATTCCGCAGCATCAATATCTGTCGCAAAAAGCTCTTTATACACGCTCTGCCGCCCTGCATCTGTAGCTGCCAATGCAATGTATATCTCATGTGCCTCAACCAACAGGTTCGCTTTCCCATCCGCATTCGCAGCATAACTAGACCAGACATATTCATTAGGCTGCGCGACCATATCCGCGCGCACAGGATTAAGCTCAATATAGCGCATGCATGTTAAAAGGTATTCTGCCGAATCAATCAAACTGCTTTTATACCTCCCCTCCCAAAGTGTTCCCGTTCGTACATAGGTGTGATTAATATAAGGAACATAATATCTACCCACATACTGCATCATGCGACTCACGCCCATTTCATCATC
>JAJFLD010000003.1 GCA_021772875.1 Ghiorsea sp.
GCCAAGCACCACCAAAAATAAAATGCGGTAAAATCATGATGTTTGAAGCACCTGCATTGACCATATCCGTTAAGTTTTGCTGCAAGCTTGGTTGGCCTTGTGCCAGCGCAATGCAACAATATTTTAGCGTTTTTTGTTGTATCAACTCAGCAATAGCTGCAACAGCCGCATGTTTTTTATCGCTGCGTGTACCATGCGAAAAAAGCATCAATTGTGCTTCTTTTAAACTATATTTTTCAAGCTGCGCAAGCAATACATCGGCCATGGTTTGTGGGTTGGTGAGCGCTGGCAAAACTTGAATATTCTTTCCAGCAGCCAAACCATGTCTCACCACTGCCATGACATCATCTTGATAATGCTTGCCTTCATGCAAAAACAACGGCATCACCAGCAATGGCATTGTTGCACAACTCACCACATCATGAAAAAAAGGCTCCATCTCCACATAACTCAGCAAAGCTTTAGCCCCATGATGCTGTACCTGCCATAAAGCAAGCAAAGCCTCCGCTTCCCCACGATAAGTTGGTGATGGTGAGCCGTGAGCCACAAAAAGCAGCGTCACACTAAAACTCTATACCTTGTGCGGCTTTGATGCCTTGTTCAAAGGCATGTTTGATGGGTTTCATTTCCGATACCGTATCGGCATAGGCAATCACTTCAGGTGAGGCATTGCGCCCTGTAAAAACAAGATGCATCCACTTTGGACGGTGCTCTTGCAAAAAGTCTACAATTTCAGTGCCATCCAACCAGCCATAACCACAGCAGTAGTTGATTTCATCGAGCACCACCAAATCAAATTCATGGGAAGCAATTTTTTCTTTGGCAAAGTCCCAAATTTCGCGTGTAGTTTTAATATCTTGTTCAGGATTTTTCGTATCCCAAGTAAAACCATCACCCATCACATGCCACTCAATATTTTCAAACTTTTCAGAAGCCTTTTGCTCGCCAGTTTTCCACTTTCCCTTGATAAATTGAATCACACAAACTTTCATGCCCCAGCCCGCAGACCTAAATACCATACCAAAAGCAGAAGATGATTTCCCCTTACCCTCGCCCGTATTCACCACCATCACACCTTGCCTATTCTCACGTTTTTTCATTCTATTTCTCCATTGTACACAGGCATTAACTCTCGCCCATGCCCTTTTAATGTTACCCCAAATACAGGCTCTAATCGTGCGGCTGTCAGCATCACTTCTGCCTCAGCCACTTCAACACCACCTTTACCATCAAGCAATACCACAACATCGGCCACAGCTGCCGCTTGCTGTAAATCATGCAGTACAGTAAAAATCAAACGGCCCTCTTTGGCTTCTTGTTTCATCAATTGCAAACAATCCACTTGATGGCGCATATCCAAATGCGCGGTGGGTTCATCCATCAGCCAAATGGGATTATCACGCACCATAGTGGCGGCAATTTCTACGCGCTGCCGCTCACCACTGGATAACTCGCCCAAAACACGATGTTGCAGCTTCCCTAAATCCATATACAACAATGCTTCTTTGATATCATTGCCATCGTTGGCCAACAATAAGCGTTGCTCAACGGTGAGACCAAACTCAGTCGGCGGCAAATCACCTTGCCATGTTATAAGCCTCGATAAATCATGCCGTGAATAATCCTGCACATCCTTGTTTTCCAACAGCACTTCGCCACTTGCGGGCTCTAACATGGCAAACAAAGCAAGCAACAGTGTCGATTTCCCTGCCCCGTTTGGCCCCAGCACAACTACAATTTGCCCAGCTTCTGCTTGCATCTCAAACGAAGAAAACAACAATTTGTTTGCACGTTTTAAGCTTAAGTTTTTAATGGCTAACATCTCTTTTCACCTACGCCGCAACAAAAGCCAAAGGAAAACAGGCACACCAATCACTGCCGTGAGCACACCCACAGGCAATTCCGCTGGTGAAATCACGGTGCGCGCGGCGGTGTCTGCAATAATCAATAATAATCCGCCACCAAAGGCTGAAGCCAACAACACCACTTTGTGTAAACTGCCAAACAACAAACGCATCAAATGCGGCACCACCAAACCTATAAAACCAATTGTGCCTGCGGCTGTCACTGCCACGGCTGTCACCGCAGATGCCAGCAATAACAATTTTTTCCTTAAGCTGGATACATCCACACCCAAAGCTTCTGCATGCCGCTCACCCAACAACAACTTATCCAACGATTGGGACAATACTAAGCCACAACACAACGCTCCCAACCAAACCAAAAGCAGCAGCCATATCGGCAAGCTCGAATGAGACAAATCACCCATCATCCAAGCATAGGCCAACATCAGCCCGCGCTCGGGTAACATGGCCATCAACAACATCAAAACCGCACCCCAAAGTGCTGCCAATACCACCCCTGCCAACAACAAACGCGTTGGACCAAGGTGTGAAAACGCAAGCACGGCAGCAATACCAACCCAGGCGCCAATAAATGCACCCATGGATGTCACCCAAACTGAATCAGGAAAAAGCATCATACCCGACACCGCACCCACTGCCGCACTGCCTGCCACCCCCAACACATAAGGCTCTGCCAAAGGATTACCAAGCAATACCTGAAACCAAGCACCTGCCAAAGCCAACAAACCACCCACTGCAAATGCCGTTAGAATCCGTGGCCAACGGATGTCCCAAAGGATGACTGATTCCATATTATTACTTGGGTTCCATGGGCTAATCCAATGTTCACCAAGGCCAAGGGCAACAATAACAACTCCCCCTACAGCAGCAATCAACATTGCAATGAATAGCTGCTCACTCCATTTATTTCTCAAAATTTAATCCTTGCAGCTGCGCATCAAGTGCTTCCATACCATCCAGCAGTCTAGGCCCAGGACGATGCAATAAATCAGGGTTTACCGTAATCACTTGTATATCTTCACCCAACCATTTCTTCCAATATTGGCTACGCACAGAAACATCTCGTTTTTCTGAAGGCACAATAACCAACTGTGGTTTTGCCGCCAGCACAGACTCGACATTAACACGTGGTGCTTCCATCTGCACCGCACCAAACACATTCACCAAACCAAGATGTTTTAAAACATCATGAATGAATGTATTTTTACCTGCCGTTAACAAAGGCTCTGACCAGATTTCATAAAATACGCGAAGCTTTTTTTGATTCGTCCTAGTCTGTAAAATATCCAAGCGTTGTTGTAGCACAAGTGCCACTTGATCGGCTTGTTGCTTATGCCCAGTTATTTCTCCAAGATGCCGAATATCAGCTAAGACCTCCTCAACCTTTTCAGGATGACTGCGAACAATCTTTACCCCCAAAATAGACAACTTCTTCACACCAGGCATCGCTTCATCCGTCACAATAGCCACGGTTGGCCTTAACGCGATAGCAGCTTCGATATTTATACGATTATATGTGCCCACTCGCGGCAGTTTTTTCGCTGCTGCGGGATAATCACAATAACTTACAGCACCCACCACCTCATCACCTGCACCTATGGCAAACAACATCTCACAAACATGGGGAGCTAGAGCTAAA
>JAJFLD010000021.1 GCA_021772875.1 Ghiorsea sp.
CGATTTTAAAAGATGCTATTATCCAATTGCACCAACCACCCACGCAATTGCACGGTTATGAATGTGTTATTTTCCCTGATTTTGTCGAGCTCTATGGTTTAGAACATTATGAAGAATCTGTAGCAGCTCTCGCTTTTTTCACGCCATACCCCAGCTCAGAGTTTGCAGTGCGACCATTCATTTTGAAATACCCAGAAAAAATGATGCAACAAATGACTGCTTGGGCAAAACATGACAATGAACATCTTCGCAGACTTGCTACAGAAGGTTGCCGACCACGTTTGCCTTGGGCCATGTCGCTGCCACTTTTTAAAAAAGACCCCTCTGCTGTTTTGGCTATTTTAACACAACTCAAAAATGATGAGAGTTTGTATGTGCGCCGCAGCGTGGCAAACAATTTCAACGATATCAGTAAAGATCATCCACAAGTCGTGCTTGATATTGCCAAGGCATGGTTAGGGCAAAATAAAGATACCGATTGGTTGGTCAAACATGCCTGCCGCACCCTTTTAAAACAAGGGCATCCCGAAGCCTTGGCACTTTTTGGCTTTACACCTGCCCAACATATCAATATTCAACATTTTGAGCTCACGCCAGTTGTAACTTGGGGTGGTATGCTGGATTTCTCTGCTCAAATCAGCAGCAAACAGCCACTTGGTAAACTGCGCTTAGAATTTGCCATTGATTTTATGAAAGCCAATGGCAAGCAAGCGCGAAAAGTGTTTAAAATCGCTGAGTCCAACTACCAAGAAACATCAAAAAACATTCAAAAATCATTCAGCTTTAAAGCCATCTCCACACGCAAATATTATGGAGGAGAGCATCAACTCTCACTTATCATCAATGGTGAAAGCTTAGCTTCTCAAACCTTTACCCTCCGACAAGCTCAAAAGCATGCAAAGTAAGAACTCTGCCCTACCCACACAATAGCTTCTGCCCATTACCCTTTATTTAAAATTAAAAAGGCTCCAGCCCTGATCATTAATTCTTTGATTTGGCCCTGCATCCATCAGCCCTTGATCAAAGCGTGTAGGTGACCGGTACGATGCTATATCAAAAGCAATACCTTTAACGGGTTCTCTGGTATAAAGGTAAAAAGTAACACCACTAAACTTATACTCTTCACCGGCCACACGATTACATGCAATACTGGGTATTTGAAATGCGGTCATGATATGATGAATATCATCAAGATCAGTTTTAAAACTTTCGTATTTCTCTAGGTTCTCATAAAAACTATCTTCATCAGCATTAATTCTAATTTGTTCTAATGCAGGGTGTGTTTTGCATAATGAAACAACTTTCTTTAATTCCGCCCTATGTTCATGATAAAAAACGAGAAGCTCTTCATCTGTTGGTGGAGAAGCATGCAGCAACATATAGGTTCCACTCATCAACAACACTAATGAGAGTATCAATATTTTATTAAAGTGACGGTTTATCATTTTCTTTTTCATAGACCAACCCCTTTGTATTTATTTATGCCATTTCCAAGCTAACCCATTCACCCAGCAAATGTTATTCACTAAAGTAAACAGATTCACAACGTGTACAGAAAACAACATCCCATGCTTTTAAGACACGAAGCAGGCAGAAATCTACTCCTCGTACAAAACAAGGCTTAAACACCTCACCCTAAAACCGACTGGACAATCAATTTACCTTTAAATGTTGACCAGACATACTATAGTTTAAATTGGTATCTCGAATGTTGGAAAATTTCATCTACCTCAAACAAAGACGGAGTTAATGATGATAGAAAAAATGTCGGCGCAACAACTTACAACCCAAATTAAAGCGCTCAATAAAATATGTTCAGAACACTGGCAAATCAGCAACGACAAGTTACACAAAACATTTTTATTTCAAGATTTTCCAGCAGCATTTTCTTTTATGACAAGCATTGCCATCCATGCAGAAAAAAATGATCATCATCCAGAATGGTCGAATGTTTATAATCGTGTAGACATCACACTGACCACCCATGAAGCGGGTGGCATATCCATGCGTGACTTTAAATTGGCTGCTATTATTGAAGGCCTCTTGCCACAGCCCAGATAAAACCCCTACCATCTTTAATGGAGACAATCCCAATTAACCTACTATAATGCGCGGTTATTAACATCATGTCATAGGGAGAAATATTCATGAGCATTTTACTTGATCACAAAAAAACTATCATTGCAGGTTTTGTTTTACTTGCAATCATCATTGGCGCAGCAGTAGGCACAGGTGGAACGCTTCCTAATGTGTTTGACGCAGCACGTTATTTGCACGTACTTGCTGGTATTGTTTGGATTGGTTTGCTTTATTACTTCAACTTTGTACAAGTACCATCATTGGGTAGCGTAACCCCAGAAACCAAAGCAGACATTTTCAAAGAAGGCAACATTGTTCGTCGTGCTTTATATTGGTTCCGTCATGGCGCTATGGCAACGCTCGTTTTTGGTCTTATTCTTTATTACGGTTTGGCAACAAATAACTTAGATCACGCAAGCAGCAAAGATATTATGATTGGTGCATCCTTTGGTATTATCATGTGGTTCAATGTTTGGTTTATTATTTGGCCAAACCAAAAGAAAGTGATTGGTATGGTTGACGCAACTGCTGATGAAAAAGCTGCAGCTGGTAAAACAGCATTGATGGCATCACGCATCAACACATTGCTTTCAATTCCAATGTTATTCTTGATGTTTTCATCAACACACTTCCAAATCTTTGGTTAAGTTTTAAAGCCTTAAGCTTCACAGTTAAGCCGTCCTTATGGGGCGGCTTTTTTTATGCTTTACGAAAAACTGTACCTCTAAAATTGCCCGCCAAATCAACATAATCTTCTATCTTTTGCAACGTTGATGGTGCTTTTGGCATACCACACAACCCCGACTCCAAAACCAACAAACCTGCATCTTTTAAATAGATATGCGCATCTTCGAGTAGTTTTAGCAGCAGAGTTAAACCTGAGTCTTCATCGGTGAGCGCAAAACGCGGCTCAAAACTAAGCTCCGCTTCCAAGCCAGACATTTCATCGCGGCTAACATAAGGTGGGTTTGAAACAATCACGTCAAACTGACTACCCCCTGGCAAAGCCTGATATAAATCGCCTGCATAAAAAGACATACGTTGTGCCACATGAAGTTTATTGGCATTACCTTGTGCAACCATCAAGGCTTTATCCGATATATCACATGCAACCACGTGACTATGGACATATTCCTTGGCCAAGCTTATTGCAATACAACCAGAACCCGTGCCTATATCGGCAAAAGCATAACTTTCATCCTGTTTGGGAAGGTATTTGAGTACGGATTCAATCAAATGTTCTGTTTCAGGGCGTGGCACCAACACGTCTGGTGTAATCATAAACTCATCTTGCCAAAAATCTTTAACACCTAAAATATAAGCCAATGGCTCACGTTTTAATCGACGTTGTAACATCCGCTCAAAAGAAACAACAATATCTTCAGGCACGTCATCATGCATTTTGATGATGAGGTCAGTGTTTGAAATAGCCCACACCGACATCAACAATAGTTCAGCATCTCTGCGTGGTGCATCTACGCCAACTTGTTGCAGTAGTTTTATGGTATCTTGAAGCAATTGGCGTGCTGTCATTATTTTTGACCTGCAAGCAACTCCGCTTGATGATGGGTAATCAAGGCTTGGATGAGTTCATCCATTTCACCATTCATGATTTGTTCAAGTTTGTACAATGTAAGGTTAATACGATGATCAGTAACTCGGCCTTGCGGGTAATTGTAAGTGCGAATACGTTGCGAGCGATCACCCGAGCCCACCATATCCTTTCGTGCTTCAGAACGCTCTGAATCCACTTCAGATTGTTCTTTGTCTAGTAATCTGGCTTGTAAAACTGTCATGGCTTGGGCTTTGTTTTTATGTTGGCTTTTCTGATCCTGACACGTCACCACCAAACCACTTGGCAAATGCGTTAAACGCACTGCCGATTCCGTTTTATTCACATGCTGACCACCTGCACCCGAGGCACGATAAACATCCACGCGCAAATCTTCAGGGCGAATATTGATTTCTACTTCTTCTGCTTCGGGCAGAATTGCTACCGTACAAGCTGACGTATGCACTCGCCCACCAGATTCCGTTTCAGGGATACGTTGTACACGATGTGCCCCTGATTCAAATTTAAAGACCGAAAACACATCCGTGCCAGAAACTTGCGCTATAATTTCTTTATAACCACCAAGCCCAATTTCACTGCTGCTTAAAATCGAGACTTTAAAACCTTTGCGCTCAGCAAAACGGCTATACATACGAAACAAATCTGCGGCAAAAAGAGCCGCTTCATCACCACCCGTGCCAGCACGCACTTCTAAAATGGCGTTGCGCTTATCATTAGGGTCTTTGGGTAGTAATAAAGTATCAAGCCTTGCTTTACAGGCTAACAATGCTTCTTTGAGCTCAAGCACTTCCATTTGTGCCAGCTCTTTAAGGTCAGCCTCACAATCAGCATCAGCCATCATTTCCTGGTTGTCTTGGATTTGTTGTTCAATGGCAAAAAAACGTTCGGCTTCATCTGCAACGGGTTCTAATGCTGCATATTCACGTGATATTTTAGTGTATTTTTTTTGATCTGATGTCACTTCTGGGTCTGCCATCATGACAGCTAAATCATTTTTCTTTCTTAAAATATCATCCAGACGCGTGTTCATCAGACCCCTTATCTTTTCCCATCTTCTCTTTCTTGTCTTTGAGTGGTTGGGCTGCAAACAAACGACTTGCCGCCCCCATCAATAAATCACCTTCTATATCATCGGGTAATGTTTTAAGTGTTTGCATGGTAGGATGAATAAAACGTTTCATCATCGCTTTGCTCAAGCGCTCCACAGCTTCTATTTGTTCGTCGTTCAAACCTTTAAGATAACGTTGCGCCTTTTCCAATTCTTCTATACGTGCCTGCTCAACTTGTTGCTGAATGCCACGAATCAAGGGCACAGATTCTAAAGACTTTAACCATGTTGAAAAAGAAAGTGCTTCTTCTTCTAGTAAAACACGTGCCTGCTCTGCTTCGCGTTCGCGATTTTGTTGATTGCCTTGCACCACTTGTTGCAAATCATCAATATCATAAACATAAGCACCCGAAATATCGGCAATACGCGGATCGATATCACGCGGCACTGCAATATCCACCAGAAACATGGGCTGCCCACCCCTTTTTTCCATGGCCGGCTTTATGTCCTCAGGCAATAAAACATACGTCGAAGCGCCTGTTCCTGAAATGACAATATCAGCTCTATCCATATAATCAGGAAGTTGATCAAGTGTTAATGCATGCCCCTCAAACTTCACAGCCAAAACTCTTGCGCGTTCTAATGTGCGGTTGGCCACCAATATTTCAGTACAACCGTTGGCTTTTAGATGTGTTGCGGCAAGCTCCGCCATTTCACCTGCACCAACCAACAATACAGTTTTACCTGATAAATCACCAAAAATACGTTTAGCCAGTTCAACAGCACATGATGAAATATTCACCGCTTGCCGACCAATAGATGTCTCACTTCGCGCTCTTTTGGCTGCTGCAAATGTAGACTGATACAAACGGTGTAATATATGGCCTGCTGTTTTTGCTTCGAGAGCAAACTCATAAGAAGCTTTAACTTGTCCTAGAATTTGTGGCTCACCCAATACCAAGGAGTCCAAACCTGAAGCCACTGCAAACAAATGCCGAATGGATTCATCCGTTGTAAAGGCGTATAAATGGGTGATGATTTCTGAGAGTGGCAAGCCTGATTTCTCAGCAAACCATTCATGTGCAACAGCAATTGCAGCATCTGGGTCATGCGTTACTAAAGTCATCTCAACACGATTACACGTGGCCAACAAAGATGCTTCGCGAATAGCCGAATGGGTAATTTTAGCTTGTAAAATTCCGCGTATGTCGGCTTCAGGCACGGCCAAACGTTCGCGTAATTCAACTGGCGCTGTTTTATAATTTAACCCAATATGACAAATTCTCATCAGCCAAACCTATGCATTGGCCTGCCGCTGTCTATCTTCAATCAAGTTCAGCGTGAGTTTTTGTGACTGCTCTTGATCTTTATCACAAGCATAAGCCAATAAATCAAGGCGACCTTTTTCGCGAAGATACACCTTCAATTCAATATAATTTCGGGGCATGGCCAGCAATAATTCCGGATGGATGTCTTCTGCTTCAAAATGAAAAAAACCTACACAGACCATGTTACAATCAGCCCATACATCAAGTACTTGTGCAACATCCGCGACATCTTTTACCATAGCAACATGTTGCATCACCTCAGGCTCATCTGGGCTGACACCAAGCAAGCCACAAAATAAATACCTGTCATCTGATACCAGCGACTGATGTAATATCCATTGAAAAGAAGCGCGTGTTATATACTGGGGATTAACTTTAATTTCATTCATAGAGGGGCGTAGATTCTGTATTCATGGTGTTGATGTCAATTCTGATTGTGATATTTATCATTGTGATGCATAATGCCACATATATGCTTGACGTTAATTGGGGTATTCTTTAGCAACCGCGACCCAAATGAGCAATAAAAGAGGTTATTTAAACACGTGAGTCATTTTTCAATTATGTTGGTTCCCGATTCAGGGCAAACGAAAACTTTCCGCTTAAGCCGGAATAAGTTGCGCTTTTTTGCAAGTGCTACCTTTGTTTTTTTTACCCTAGGCATTTTGGGCGCTTACAACCTTTATACAAGTTATGAGCTGCAAAAGACCCTTGACCTCTCTTTAGCTACAATGAAAAACGAACGCCTTGAATTTGCACATCAAAAACTTAATTTCCAAGCCAAACTTGATGCTGAAACAGAAAAAATGAATGTTTACGCGCGTTCTGTTGGCAAAATGCAAGCGCGTTTAGCACGCCTTGATTCTTTGGGCAAACGCCTGATTCAATCTTCATCAATTAGCCCTACTGAATTCAATTTTGATGTTCAACCTGCCTTTGGTGGCCCACGCGCTTCAGCAGAGCTTGATAGCTTCGACATTGATTTATTCGGTCAAATGCAACAAGTTGAATCTCAAATTGATGCCTTAGACACAAAACTCATTGCCGTGAACTACTTATTACAAGATGGCATAGAAGAGAAAAATGCCCGCCCTCACACATGGCCAAGTGAAGGTGGCTGGTTAAGTTCTCACTATGGCATACGCACCGACCCTTTCACGGCTAAAAAAGCCATGCATCGCGGCATTGATATTGCCAACCGCTTTGGTGCGCCAGTATTGGCTGGCAGCCGCGGTGTGGTTATATTTGCAGGTAAAGTGAAGGATTATGGTTATCTCGTAGAGCTTGAGCATGGTTATGGCTACCGTACACGTTATGGTCACATGTCTGCACTGAATGTTGCAGTAGGTGATATCGTTAATGCCAATCAAATGATTGGTCGGGTTGGTTCATCAGGCCGCTCAACTGGGCCACACTTACACTATGAAGTACGCCGCAACAATCACACTTTGGATCCAGATAAGTTTATCCCCAATAGTTAAACCCAACCCACTTTAAATATCGCTAAATCAAATAAAACAAACAAAAAAAGGGTGTCACTCGTAAGAATGACACCCTTTTTTATGAATACGTAAATGAAAGCCTTATTATGCGGCTTTTACAACTTTATTAGAACGTAAGCAGCTAGAGCATACGCGAATCTTCTTAGCATGACCGTTTAATAGTGCGCGAACATTATGCAAGTTCGGCAGAAAACGACGACGCGTTGTATTGTGAGCATGACTCACATTGTTGCCACTCATAGGGCCTTTATCACAAATTTCACAACGTTTTGCCATGATAACCTCCAGTAAAACCGAGCCGCACTTTAATCAGCGTGAACAAGATTACAAGCACTAAATAAATTTCAATAGATTCCATAGACGCACCTCACTTCCCTTGGCAACATACCAGCCATGAATCAAGTTACTCAAGCTGTTATCTTAGCTGCTGGATTGGGCACACGTTTAAAGCATTTAACACAGCATACACCCAAGGCTTTAATGCCTGTCGCAGGTGAAGCTGCAATCGGCCGTGTCATTCGCAACCTTGTCGCCGCAGGTATTCAGGATATCGCCATCAACCTGCATCATTATGGTCAACAAATTGAACAAGCTTTAGGTTATGGTTCAAAATTCAATGCCAATCTGCATTATAGCTATGAAGATAGTTTATTAAATTCTGGTGGTGGTGTGCGCACCGCCCTAGATGTATTACCCGATGCAGAAAGAGTGCTTGTGCATAACGCTGATATTATGATGGATATTGATTTCCAGATCTTAGACAATATCTGCCCACACCATGGCTGTGCCCTTGCCCTAGTCGCTAACCCACAACACAACCCCCTTGGTGATTTTAGCTTAGACAACGAAAACTTGGTGAGCCTTCATCAGCCAAGCCATACCTTCTCTGGTGTCTCCGTTTGGGACAAACAGGTTTTCATGGCCTACCCCAGCCATCAAAACTTCACCTTGATAGAACCCATACATAAACTTATCGCAAAAAAACAATGTTTAGGCACCGTCCATCACGGGTATTGGTTTGACATTGGTCGCCCGCGTGATTTGATTCGTGCTCATCGTTTCTACAAACACGAGGGTTTATGATACTTCACCCCCAGCTCCAGCAAGATTGTGTTGTGCTTGGTCGCTTTGAGCTGTCGCTCTTATTGCTACTCAACGATGCCCAATACCCATGGTGTATTCTGGTACCACAGCGAGAAAACATCTCAGAAATTCATCATCTTTCTTCAGCCGAGCAACAGCAGCTCATCATTGAGTCTTCTTTGCTTGCCAATGCCATGCAGCAAAGCTTGCACGCCGATAAAATGAATGTTGCAGCCTTGGGTAATGTGGTTCCTCAGCTACACATCCATCATATTGCGCGATTCAAGCATGATATTGCCTGGCCAAAACCTGTTTGGGGTTTGTTTCCTGCCAAGTCTTATCGTGATGAAGCACTTAAAACCATCACCACAACCCTCAAAGCGCAACTTCCTTCCCTACAACATTTATAATACATGAAATCACGGAGCATTTATGGACATTGATTCAATATTACGTGGCATAAGCATTTGGGCGCTGCCCGTGTTATTAGCCATCGTATTGCATGAAGTAGCACATGGCTGGGTTGCCGACAAACTCGGCGATGATACAGCCCGTTGGATGGGGCGTTTAACGCTCAATCCCATCAAACACATCGACCCAATTGGTACTATTGTTATCCCGCTTGCTTTACTGGTGATGGGAGCACCTTTCCTTTTTGGTTATGCCAAACCTGTGCCTGTCAATTTCAACAAGCTTCGCAATCCCAAACGCGATATGATTTGGGTTGCTCTTGCTGGCCCGCTCACCAATCTAGCCTTGGCTTTTGCCTCGGCTCTATTGCTTTGGTTTGCTATCCAACTTCCTGCTTCCTTTTCATGGTTCACCCAGCCTTTAGCATTGATGTGCCAAGCAAGCATCATTATCAACATCGTTCTTTGTATATTTAACTTACTCCCCATACCGCCCCTTGATGGCGGCCGTGTTGCCGTTGGTTTATTGCCTGGCCCCTTGGCATATCAGCTTTCTCGCATTGAGCCTTACGGCTTTTTTATCATTGTGGGTTTGTTGATGCTTGGTGTATTCCAAACTGTTTTAGGCCCAATTATTTTTGGTTTAAGCAAAGCTTTAATGACTTTAGCAACCTGAATCATATACCATTCGCCTCATGGCTCTTATCAATCGACGTGCGCGACACGAATATCATATTATCGAAACCTACGAAGCAGGCATGATGCTGCTTGGCCCAGAGGTGAAATCTATCCGTACAGGTCAAGCGAATCTGGCTGAGGCTCACTGCTTGATTCGCAATGAACGTATGCTGCTGATTGGTTGCCATATCAGCCCTTATAAACCTGCTGCACGCAATAACCCCGTTGAACCTGCGCGCACGCGCGAATTACTTTTGCATAAAAGAGAAGTCCTTAAGCTTATCGGCAAGCTCAAAGAGAAAGGTTTAACCATTGTGCCATTAAAAGTATATTTTAATGAGCGCGGTTATGCCAAAGTGCAAATTGGTCTTGCGCGTGGTAAAAAAATGCATGACAAACGACAAGACAGCAAAGATCGTGATGTGAAACGCGACTTGCAACGCAAGTATAAAATGTAAATTGTCCCATCAAAAAAACAAATGAATACACTTAATAAGGTTTAATCAACAATGAAAGTACTCGTAATTGGCGGCGGTGGTCGCGAACATGCCCTATGCTGGAAACTCAATCGCTCAGCATCCGTAACTGAAGTCCTCTGCGCGCCGGGCAACCCCGGCATCAAACGCGAAGCCCGCTGTGTTGCTGTGGGTGCCGAAGATATCACTGGTTTGATGGCCCTTGCCCGCGCCGAAAAACCAAAGCTTGTTGTAGTTGGCCCAGAAGTGCCATTGGTTAAAGGTTTGGCAAATTTACTGCGCGCTGAAGGTTTTGCCGTGTTTGGCCCCGATCAAGCTGCCGCCGAGCTAGAAGGCAGCAAATCATTCTCTAAAACTTTAATGCATGAAGCTGGTGTACCTACAGCCAAGTTTGAAACCCATACCGACCCTGATCAAGCCGAAGCTTTGATTAAGGCATGGGGTGCGCCCATTGTTGTCAAAGCCTCTGGTTTGGCAGCAGGTAAAGGTGTGATTGTTGCCACCACTGAACAAGAAGCCATTGATGCAGCTCGTGATATGTTGTCGGGCAATAGCTTTGGTGATGCTGGCTCCCAAGTGGTGATTGAAGAGTTTTTGGAAGGTGAAGAAGCATCATGTTTGTTCATTGTATCTGGTGACACCATTATTCCCTTGGCATCATCGCAAGATCATAAAGCATTGCTTGATGGTGATTTAGGCCCCAACACAGGTGGCATGGGTGCATATTCGCCAGCACCATGTGTTACCCCTGAAATCGAACAAGAGGTGCTCGACACTGTTGCACGCCCTACCATCGCCGCCTTAAAGGCGCGTGGCGCCAACTTTATCGGCACCTTATACGCAGGCATCATGCTGACCAAAAGCGGCATCAAAACTTTAGAGTTTAATGTGCGTTTTGGTGATCCTGAATGCCAGCCGCTGATGTCTCGCCTGACATCCGACCTTGGTGAAGTATTGCTTGCCGCAGCCGAATCACGTTTGGCGGGCACCAAGCTTGAGTGGGATACACGCAAAGCATTGTGCGTGGTGGTTTCATCTGCGGGTTACCCTGCTGATTTTGAAAAAGGACAAATCATTGAAGGGCTTGATGATGTTGAAGCTGCTGGCACCACTGTTTTCCATGCTGGCACCAGCGCTGATGGTAACCACATCGTCAACAGCGGCGGTCGTGTTTTAGGCATCACAGCCCTAGGTGACACAGTAGCGGCAGCACAACAAACCGTTTATACAGCGCTTAAAAAGATGAAATGGAATGGTGGTTTTTACCGCAAAGATATTGGCTATCGCGCCATCCAAAGAGAGCAAGATAATTCATAAAACAAGTGGTCGCATTTTAGTGTTTGACAGCCAACAAACAAACACCATACTGCGCCCCATTCAGCGCCTATAGCTCAGTTGGTAGAGTAGCGGACTTTTAATCCGTGGGCCCTTGGTTCGAGTCCAAGTGGGCGCACCATATAAAATGAAGGAGTTACGAGAAATCGTAGCTCCTTTT
>JAJFLD010000201.1 GCA_021772875.1 Ghiorsea sp.
CGCGCAGAATATTTCGATAAATATTACCCCTTCCCCAAAGTGATATTTATTTTAGCCTCAAACAACGCAGTTAGCAAAATAATCCATCCTGACGGTATGGCAGTTGTCGTGGTGGTTAAATTCTAAATTCAATGTTCTATCGACGATTGTCTAGAATTTTTCTTGCTCATCAGCATCATTGGAGCGGTTGATGAAGTTTAATTGAATGTCCGCCAAACTGACGTTGACTCTCCCGTATTGCTCACTTGATGTGTACTTTCCTTTTTATGATTTTATAAAAACGGGCTTGATGATAATAAACCACGACATGCGGACTAATCCAGAAGTGCCCACACTCCATTCAAAACGATAGGTTATCTTGTCTGAAATGGCGAATAATAGAAAAGCCTGCAAACACTAGGTTTACAGGCTTTTCTAAAGTTTCGTGGCTGATAATTTGGTGGAGCCTAGCGGGATCGAACCGCTGACCTGTTCGCTGCCAGCGAACCGCTCTCCCAGCTGAGCTAAGGCCCCATTTTGAAGATGTTTAAAACATCGCAATCTCAAAAGTGAGCCGCATTTAGCCATGCTGCATAATTTGTGTCAACATACGCAGCATTAAAATTTTGGAGTTAGAGCTGTGAAACTTTTTCAACGCATTTTGTCTGCTGATTGTGATACACCCGTATCGCTGTTTTCACGTTTACGTGGTGAGCACGACTGCTTTTTATTTGAAAGCGCTGAGGGTGGCGAACATTGGGGCCGCTACAGCATTCTGGGGTTTGACCCTGCTGCGATTGCCATCGAAAAGACCGATGGTTTAACGGTTACAAATCGCGATGGTGAAAAACAATTCACTGCAGACGCTGATGTTCTTTCATGGATTCGTGAGCATGTTATCCACCATGAAAAAATCACGCTTGCAAGCGGCGAAACCAACACCCTGCCTTTCACTGGCGGTGCGGTGGGTTATTTCTCTTACGACATCATTCATCGTTTTGAGCCGGGTATTGAGGCATCAATCACTGATGATGTGATTGCAGCTTATATGCTGATTGATCGTTTTGTGATTCATGACAACCTCAAAGGCATTGTTCATCTTTGTGTTTTAGAATCGGGGCAAGATGCTGCGGATTTGATTCTGGATGCCATTGAAAACACCTTGGCAACTACGCCACCACCATTGCCTTTTCATGCTACCGCGCAAGAAGGTCTGGCTCTAGAAGTCCCACCTTCCAATGTTTCACAACAAGAATACGAAGGCATGGTAGAAAAAGCAAAAGCATACATCCTTGCTGGTGATATTTTCCAAGTGGTTGTTTCTCAACGCTTTTCTAAAGCATTGGATGTTGACCCACTAAGCATTTACCGCGCAGTGCGCCACATTAACCCATCGCCCTATTTATTTTATATGAGCATTCAGGATGTAACTTTAATTGGTTCATCCCCTGAAATATTGGTTCGCAAAGAGGGTAATAAAGCCATTGTGCGACCACTTGCTGGCACACGCCCTCGCGGTAAAACGGCAAAAGAAGATTCAGCACTTGAAAAAGAGCTGTTGGCAGACACCAAAGAAATTGCCGAACATGTCATGCTGGTGGATTTAGGCCGCAATGATTTGGGTAGAGTCAGTCAATTTGGTACGGTGAAAGTCACCGACTCTATGTCTGTGGAGCGTTATTCCCATGTAATGCATATTGTCTCACAGGTTGAAGGCACATTGCGCCATGATGTGGATGCTATTGATTTATTGGCGGCCACATTCCCTGCTGGCACCTTATCAGGGGCACCAAAAATAAGGGCCATGCAAATCATTGATGAACTGGAGGGTCAAGCGCGTGGCCCATATGGTGGTTGTATTGGCCATATTTCTTTTGGTGGTGAAAATATGGATACTGCCATCATTATTCGCACAGCTGTGATTAAAGATGGGCAATTGCATGTACAAGCAGGCGCTGGTTTGGTGGCCGATTCTGTGCCTGAAACTGAATATCAAGAGTGTGTGAACAAAGCTTCTGCTATGTTTCGCGCCGTGGCGCTGGCAAGCGCACAAGAAAACAATGCTGTTTATAAAAGTACGCGAGGAAAATCATGACTTCCGCTCAACCATCGACAACTTTGGTCATCGATAATTACGATTCCTTCACCTTTAATTTGGTGCAATATTTAGGTGAGCTTGGCGATACGCCTTTAGTTTACCGCAACGATAAAATCAGCATGTCGGAAATTGAAGACTTAAAACCTTCTCGTATCTTGGTTTCCCCAGGCCCTTGCACGCCGCACGAAGCAGGCATCTCCAAAGCTGTGATTGAACACTTTTCAGGCAAACTTCCCATTTTGGGTGTTTGTTTGGGCCATCAAGCTATTGGTGAGGTGTTTGGCGGCAAAGTGATTCGTGCGCCCCGCCTAATGCATGGCAAAGTCAGCCCGATTTTTCATGATGAAGCAGGCATCTTTAAAGGATTACCCACCCCCTTTATTGCTACGCGTTATCACTCCTTGATTGTTGAAGAACCACTGCCCGATAGCTTGGTGCGCACGGCATGGACAGCAGAGGGTGAGTTGATGGGTTTAAGGCATCGCGAACATCCAACCTTTGGACTGCAATTTCACCCTGAATCCATTTTAACTGAACATGGCCACACCATGCTCAAAAATTTCTTGGAATTATAATATGAACAATACTTACACCATACAACAAGCCATTGCCGATACCCAAAAAGGCATAGGCCTTGATAGCCAACAAGCTGAAGCTGTGTTCAACCAAATCATGTTGGGTGAAGCCACACCTGCCCAAATTGGTGCCTTGCTGATGGGCTTGAGTATCAATGGCGAAACGCCCGACTTGGTTGCAGGTGCTGCACGCGCCATGCGCCATGCTGCCACTGAAATTCAACCACAGGTGACAGGTTTGCTTGATACTTGTGGTACAGGTGGTGATGGTTCCTCAACCTTTAATATCTCTACAACCGTAGCTTTGGTGACTGCTGCTGCAGGTGTGCCAGTCGCCAAACATGGCAACCGCGCGATTTCTTCCAAATCGGGTAGTGCCGATGTGTTAGAAGCTTTGGGTGTGAAGCTGGACATCACACCTGAGCAAGTGGCTGCCTGTGTCGATGAAGTGGGCATTGGATTTTTATTTGCGCCCCAATGTCATCCTGCTATGCAATATGCAGGCCCTGTGCGCCGTGAAATGGGTGTACGCTCAGTGTTTAACTTGCTTGGCCCACTCACCAACCCTGCTGGGGCTGATTATCAAATCTTAGGTGTGTTTGGTGAAGATAAATTGGCTTTGGTTGCAGGTGCATTGTCCCAGCTTGGTTGCAAACGTGCTTTGGTGGTTCATGGTCGCGATGGTCTTGATGAAATCACCACCACCACCATCACCGATGCCGTGTGGGTTGAAGCTGGCAAAACACCCCACCGCTTTGAAATTGACCCTGCTGCTTTTGGTATGCCTTATGCCACACCTGAAGCATTGCAGGGTGGTGATGCAGCGCTGAATGCCGAAATCATCAAACATATTTTAGCCGGTGTACAAGGTGCAGGCCGCGACATCGTGTTGCTCAATACTGCTGCTGCTTTATGGGTGGCTGGCAAAGTGGAAAGCATTGCGGATGGACTAGGCCTTGCTGCACAAACCATTGATTCAGGCAAAGCCACTGCAACATTGGATGCTTTGATTGCATTTACCAATCAATCATAAATATATATGAACCGCAGAGTACGCGAAGTTACGCAGAGTTTAGATGAATTAAGTCATTATATTATAGGTGCTGCGATGACTGTTCACACAGCACTTGGTGCAGGTCTGCTTGAATCAGCTTATGAACATTGTTTGCTTTATGAATTAAATAAACAGGGGTTTAAAACGCAATCACAAATCACTTTGCCCATACGGTATGATGGTCAAGCTATTGATGCAGGTTATCGTATTGATTTAATGGTTGAAGATTCAATTATCATTGAACTAAAAACTGTAGAACACTTACTGCCTATTCACACTGCGCAACTATTATCTTATTTAAAAATGTCAAACAAGAAACTCGGCTTACTTATTAACTTTAATGTCACTAGCCTTAAAAATGGCATCAAACGGGTAGCCAATGCTTTATAACACTTTGCGTAACTCCGCGTACTTTGCGGTTCAAAAAAGGTAACCAAAAAATGAGCTCAATTTTAAATGAAATCGCCGTCTACAAACGTGAGTGGGTAACCACTTGCAAAAAAAGGGTGAGCGAACAAACACTTTTAGCCCAGTGTAAAAATATCGAACCCTTAGACTTTGCAGATGCTTTAATTGAACGCATCAAAAACAAACAGAATGCAGTGATTGCCGAAGTGAAAAAAGCATCGCCTTCCAAAGGTGTGATTCGCGAAGATTTTGACCCTGTCAGCATTGCTACTGCTTATGAGCAAGGTGGTGCAACATGTTTGTCTGTGCTCACCGATGTGAAATATTTTCAAGGTGACGACCAGTTTGTGCGTGATATTCGCCAAGCTGTGAACATCCCCGTTTTGCGCAAAGATTTTATGCTCGATCCTTATCAAATCGTTGAAGCGCGTGCCATGGGTGCAAGCTGCATATTGCTGATTATGGCGATGATTGAAGATGGTTTAGCACAAGAGCTGTGTGCCGCAGCCCTAGAGCTTGGTTTATCTGTGCTGCCAGAAGTACATGATGCCAAAGAGTTAGAACGCGCCATGGATTTGAACACACCACTGCTGGGCATCAACAATCGCAATTTACACACCTTTGATATCACCCTGCAAACCACCCTTGATTTATTGGCTGAAATCCCGCCTGAGCGCACCACCATCACCGAATCAGGCATTTTTACTTTTGCCGATATTCAGCTGATGAATCAACATCATGTGTATGGTTTCTTAGTGGGTGAATCATTGATGCGCCAAGAAAATCCAGGCACGGCCCTACAACTATTATTAGGCAAATCATGAACCTCAAGCAAACACCAAAGCACATTTTATCCTACCCCAAATATTGGGCGGCTGCCCATGAACCCCCTGCTTATCAATTGCCCATGTGCAAAGCCGACATGGACGCATTGGGCTGGGATAGTTGCGATATCGTGTTGGTGACAGGTGATGCCTACGTCGATTTGCCAAGCTTTGGTATGGCAGTGGTTGGTCGCGCTTTGGAAGCCCAAGGTTTCCGTGTTGGCATTATTGCTCAACCCGACTGGAAATCTGCCGATGCCTTCCGCGCCCTTGGTAAACCCAATCTTTTTTGGGGTGTCACTGCAGGCAATATGGATTCCATGGTTAATCGCTACACATCTGAGCGTAAAATTCGTTCTGATGATGCCTACACTCCCGGTGATGTGGGTGGCAAACGCCCTGATCGGGCAGTGACTGTATATGCCCAACGCTGCCGCGAAGCATTTAAAGGTGTGCCTGTGGTGATTGGTGGTATTGAAGCCAGTTTGCGGCGCATTGCCCATTATGATTATTGGTCGGACAAAGTTCGCCGCTCAGTCTTGATGGATTCCAAAGCTGATATGCTTGTGTATGGCAATGGTGAGCGTCAAATCATCGAAATTGCCCACCGCCTTGGCGCAAGTGAAGACATCAAGTCTATGGTCAATATTCGGGGTACAGCCGTGATGGTTAAAGGCGTGCCTGCTGGTTGGCTGGAAAAAGATAGCAGTGAAATCGATACGCCTGGTGCACTGATTCAACATGCCGACCCATATCTGATGGCAGGCAACCAAAGTAATTGTGATGAAAAGAAATTACATCGCGAACGCGAAAAAACAGCACCTATCTCAATCTTAGATGTCTCCAAACAGCGTGAACACACCGTGATTCGTCTGCCTTCGTATGAAGCTGTGGCAGAAGATGAAGTGTTGTATGCCCATGCCTCGCGTCTGCTGCATTTGGAAACCAATCCGGGTAATGCACGCGCTTTGATTCAGCAGCATGGCAGCCGCGAAGTTTGGATTAACCCACCTCCTATCCCACTCAGCACCGAAGAATTGGATGCTGTTTTTGATTTGCCTTATTCGCGCCTGCCCTACATCGGGTATGGCGATATCAAAGCCAAGGCCTCAAAAATCCCTGCCTATGAAATGATTAAAAATTCGGTGAATATCATGCGTGGTTGTTTTGGGGGTTGCACATTTTGCTCTATCACTGAACACGAAGGCCGCATCATTCAAAGTCGTTCTGAAGCTTCGATTTTAAAAGAGGTTGAAGCCATTCGTGATAAAACACCTGGCTTTAGTGGTGTTATTTCTGATTTGGGTGGCCCAACGGCGAATATGTATCGCTTAAAATGCAAGTCGGCCGAGATTGAAGCGGCATGCCGCAGACCTTCATGTGTATTCCCAGGCATCTGCGAAAATTTGAACACCAATCATGATCCACTCATCAAGCTTTATCGCAAAACGCGTAGCTTAAAAGGCATCAAACGCGTCTTTATTGCATCGGGTTTGCGTTATGATTTGGCAGTGGAATCCCCTGCGTATATCAAGGAGCTGGTAAGCCATCACGTGGGTGGATACCTCAAAATTGCACCTGAACATACCGAAGGTGGGCCACTTGATAAAATGATGAAACCCGGCATCGGCAGCTACGATGCGTTCAGGGCATTGTTTGATAAATTTTCCAAAGAAGTCGGCAAGAAACAGTATTTGATTCCTTATTTCATTGCTGCCCATCCGGGCACCACCGATGAAGACATGCTGCACTTGGCACTATGGTTGAAAAAGAATCAATATAAGGCCGACCAAGTCCAAGCCTTTTTGCCCTCTCCCATGTCCACAGCTGCAGCCATGTATCGTTCTGGCCGTAATCCTTTGAAAAAAATAAGCCGCGTGCAAGCCAAATACAGCGAACCCGTAGCCATTCCACGCCGCAAAAAACAACGCGACCTACACAAAGCGTTTCTGCGTTATCACGATAAAGACAACTGGCCTATGTTACGCGAAGCACTCAAAAAAATGGGGCGCAGTGATTTGATTGGCAGTGGTGAAGATCAGCTTATTCCTGCTTATCAATCCGCACCGCAATCCACATCGAAAAAAGATGGCGTTTCTTTCCGCACCCAACACTCTCGTGTCGAGAGAAAGGGAAACCCAACACGCCACGCCAAGAAAATTCCTAGATCAGTATGAGCTCTCAAACATCTCATGTGAGAATGCATGCGCTTAATATCTTGCATACTATTCTTATCAAACAGCATAAAGCCAAAGCAAGCATTGAACATGTATTAAACCAACAATCGTGGGAGCCGCGTGATGCAGGTTTGTTGCGTGAAATGGTTTATGGGGTTTTGCGTTATTATTATTCGCTAGAGGCCGATGTTAGCCGCTTTATTAAAACCAAACCTGATGATTACACACGCCTTGCCCTACTCTTAGGCGCTTACCAGCTACGATACATGCGTATCCCTAGCCATGCAGCAGTGAGTGAAACTGTCTCTGCCATCAAACCCTATGCCCCACAAGCTGCTGGTTTTATCAATGCCGTGTTGCGCAAGGTGAGTGCTCAAGAACCTCCAGCCAAACTCAAAGCATCACAAGCTGCCGAACTACCCAAATGGATGTATCAAATTTGGCGTGATGCCTTTGGCGCAGAGACAGTGCAAACCATGGCTACTTATTACAAACAAACGCCAGACTTATGCCTTGCCGTGTTTAAAAACCGTGAAACTTGGATGCAAGAAGCCACAGCCCAAGGTTTTGAAGTTCGCGCAGGAGAGCTCTCCCCTTTTGCCGTGTTATTAAGCCCGAAAACCCATGTGACCCAATTGCCTGGTTATGAAGCAGGCGCATTGATGGTCATGGATCAGGCAGCCCAAGCTGCCACATTGGCGCTGAATTTAAGCACCAGTAATCATGAAAATGATGCAATCATCTTGGATTTATGTGCTGCACCCGGTGGTAAAACTGCAATGTTGGCCCATAGATTTCCTACAGCCTCAATTGTTGCCGTAGAACTCAACCCTCGCCGCATACCTCGCTTACAAGAAAATCTAACCCGCCTGTCTTGCCCACATGTCAGCCTGCTTCAAGCTGATTGTTTGGCTTTGCCTTATGCCGAAAATAGTGTTGATGCCATCATGTTGGATGCGCCATGCTCTGCATCGGGCACACTCAGAAGGCATCCAGATGCAAAATTTTTACACAACCATGAAGACATGCTGGCCGCCAGCGCTTTGCAACAACTGCTATTAAAAGAAGCTTTAAGGGTGCTCAAACCTTCAGGCACACTTGTTTACGCCGTTTGCTCCATTCATCCTGCTGAAAATGAAGCGGTTGTCGCCAATGTTGAAGGTGTCTTAAATACAACCCGCCTATTGCCAAGCGCTGAGCATGATGGTTTCTTTTATGCTCAGATTCAGAAGCCACAAAATAAGGAGCAGCCATGAAGATTGTAAGCTGGAATGTAAACTCATTAAATGTGCGTCTGCCTCATGTTTTAGACTATTTGGCAGAACACAAACCTGATGTGGTCGCGCTGCAAGAAACCAAAATGACCGATGATAAATTCCCCACCCAAGCCATTCGTGATGCGGGTTATGAGGTCTCATTTTCTGGGCAACCCACCTACAATGGTGTTGCCATCATCAGCAAGTTTGCCATTGAAGATGTGAGCTTAAATATCCCTGATTTGGATGACCCCCAAAAACGTGTCATTGCCGCCACCATCAACGGCGTGCGTATTATTGATGTGTACATCCCCAATGGCCAAGAAGTTGGCTCGGAAAAATATGCTTATAAAATGCAATGGCTGACTGCCTTAAACAGCTATCTCAAATCTGAAATCGCTGCGCATTCAAAACTTGTGCTGCTCGGCGATTACAACATCGCCCCTGCCGACATTGATGTGCATGATGTCTCGCGATGGGAAGGTAAAATCCTTTGCTCAGATCAAGAACGCACTCACTTCCAAGGGCTTTTAGCACTAGGTTTGCGTGATAGCTTGCGTGAGCTGCATCCTGATGAGCCGATGTTAAGCTGGTGGGATTATCGCGCCAATGCTTTTCGCCGCAAATGGGGCATGCGCATTGATCATTTATTGGTTAGCCAAGCTATACAACTCATGGATGGCGGTATTCACACCGAAGAACGCGCCAAAGAGCGCCCGTCCGACCATGCGCCAGCATGGATAACAACCCAAGATTAGGATACTTCACATGTTAAAATGCCTTGAAATAGAAACTGCACCCAACCCCACCGCCAGCATCATTTGGCTACATGGCTTAGGCGCAGATGGTTATGATTTCGAACCCATCGTGCCTGAGCTTGCTTTGCCAACATCATTGGCTGTGCGTTTTATCTTTCCCCATGCGCCGCAAATGCCTGTCACCGTCAATGGTGGTTTTATGATGCCTGCCTGGTACGACATCAAAGCAAATAATATCGAAGGTAGGCAAGATAAAGATGGTATTGCCGTCTCAAATGCTGCTATCCAAACCCTGATCAACCGCGAAAAAGAGCGCGGCATCAGTGCAAGGCATATTATTCTTGCTGGATTTTCACAAGGTGGTGCTATGGCATTGTATGTTGGCACCCATCAAGAGGAAGCCCTTGCAGGCATTTTGGCTTTATCGTGCTACACCCTGTTGCCAGACGATGCCCCAAGCCAAGCTGCGAAAGCAACCCCCATCCTACAAATGCACGGCATGCAGGATGAAGTGGTGCCTATCGCCTTGGGGCAAGCCAGCCAAACATTCCTTAGCCAACATGGTTTTGATGTAAGCTATCAAACCTATGCCATGGCACACAGCCTTTGCCCGTCGCAAATCAAAGCGATTGGTCAATGGCTCACCACGCGCTTAAATGAAAGTTGACGTGTGAAGGTTCTCGTTTAATATTTGTTATGTCTAAACAAGGAGATTCTTATGTTACAAACATTTAAATTTTTCATCCTCGCTTTTGTTTTAGTTTCTATCACCGCATGTTCAGCCAAAAAAGAACCCTCCGATGAGCCAAAAGGTTTAACCTACAAATCAAGTGAAATCATCGTTCGCCAATGCCAAGACATTAGCGACCTTGAATTAAGTAAACTGTTTGAAAAACATAAAGTAACGATCAAAAAGCAAGTTTCCCCTCACCTGTACATCGTCACTTGGAAAGTTAAAGATCGTAAAGTTGATGAAGTGATTCACGAGCTCAAAAGCACAACAATGTTTTGTGGTGTAGATAAATATCTAGAGCAATAAATTTTCTCAACTTGTCATGTGTATTTCACACAAAAATCCACTGACATAGGCGCTACAGCTGTGGGTTCCATAGCAACATGGCTAACATCCGCTGATGGCGGCCCATGTTTCAGCCAAGCTAACATCGCTTGTGTTTGCTGCTCTTCGCCACAAATCAAAGCTTCAACGCTGCCATCCACGCAATTACGCACCCAACCCGTTATACCAAGGCGAATCGCTTCGCGTTCGGTGTAATAACGAAAACCAACACCTTGCACACGGCCTTGGATATGTACTTTAAAACTATGCATCAGCTAGCCCAACTATACATTCAAACCGACATCACCCAACGTTTTAGGGATCCCGCATCCATACCATAGCGCCAGCTTGGCGGATGAGTTCACGGCCATTTTTGAAAATTACCAATGTAGGAATGCTGCGAATGACAAACCTTGCCGCAAGCTCTTGTTCTTCTTCCGTATTCACCTTCACAAAACGCGCGGTGGTGGCAAGCTCCTTTGCCACTTTTTCAAAGGTTGGTGCCATCATTTTGCATGGCCCACACCAAGGTGCCCAGAAATCAACCACCACAGGCAAATCATTGTTCACCACATACGTATCAAAATCAGCCTGCCCCAAAGCTTTCGCCTCACCATTTAAAAGCAGATTTTTACAACGCGCGCAATTGGCAACCGAGCCCAGCTTATCTTTAGCTAGTCGGTTCAACCCTGCACAAGCACTACAAACAATATGAATATTTTCACTCATGGTAGACTCCACTTAAAGCACACTGACTTATTATATGTGGTTTATAACGCGATTCTTAAAGGTTTACCCATGAAGCGTTACCAGCATATACAAGTTTATAAACAAGGGGCATCAGCGATGCTTTTTCCTAAGAAAAAATAACCAAAACAAAATCAAACCAAGACCAACATAATCCATTTGCGTAGCAAAACTTTGTTGTCTCTTTTTGTAGCCGAGAAAGACTTT
Organism: Ghiorsea sp.; assembly: GCA_021772875.1. Lineage (GTDB taxonomy): Bacteria > Pseudomonadota > Zetaproteobacteria > Mariprofundales > Mariprofundaceae > Ghiorsea. The sequence goes on from JAJFLD010000201.1 coordinate 11,141, forward strand.
TTCGATTTCTGATGTGCGAATAATGGTTTTATCCGCTGCCTGTATGCTCCAAATTTGATGGTTGGCTGCCACATCCATAATAATTTCTTTATTCTTAAATGGTTTTAAGCGCTCTTCCCAGCTGTGCAAACCATAATTCAAATAACCATACTTCAAACCTTCGCCTTTGCTATAAACTACCACATCTACCACAGACGGTGCTTTGTTTGGCTGCTGAAAGGTTAGGCGCTGCAAGCTGCCCGAGACTTGCCTTAAATGTTCAGAGGAAGGGGCGCGCAAACCTTGATTGCCTTTCCATGAAGATGAAATGCCTAAAAATAACAAACCTATGCCACACACCAGAATGATAAGAGATAACCTCTCTCCCAGACTTGGGATTTTAGTCGAGTCTTTCACCTTAAGCTTCACAGCCTCTAACGCTAAATTTATCGATACTGATTTTTTCGCTCATCGCACCCTCACTTAAAACAAACCTATCAGGCCACAATCATTCAAAGCTGAATTGGCAACTTTTTATACATTTTAATTTCATCCACACTCACTGCTGCCTCATAAGCCAAAGTTTCTACACCTGCCTTCACAGCTTGGCGTAATGTTGCGCCATATTCTGGATCAATATCATCGGCGGGGGCAAATGACTGAGCATCGCCCCGTTGAATACAATAAAAAATCACTGCCCTATGCCCTGCTTCCACCATCGCCATCAACTCGCGTAGGTGTTTGGTGCCACGCACTGTAACCGCATCGGGGAAACGTGCCTGCCCATTTTGCACCAAGGTCACACTTTTCACTTCAACGTAACACAAACCTTTAGCCGCATCTTCAAGCAATAAGTCTATGCGGCTGCCTTCTAAGCCATACTTCACTTCCGTGCGAATGAGCGCATAACCCTGCAACTCTTTTATGGTGCCATCTTCAATGGCCTCTTTGACCAACTTATTCGGCCAACCAGTATTGATACCCGTAAGCGCACCAGAATCGGTTTCAACCAATTCCCAACTTAACGGATATTTTCGAGTTTCACTTTTCGAATCAGATAACCACACCCTAGAACCTGGTGCGCTGCAACCTGTCATAGCACCTGTATTGGCAGTGTGTGCTGTAACTACAGAACCATCTTCCTGCGCAACATCCGCCAGAAAACGCTTGTAGCGTCGCACAAGGACAGTTTCGATCAGGGGAGGGG
>JAJFLD010000202.1 GCA_021772875.1 Ghiorsea sp.
TCGCGTATTGATATGATTCATCAACATCATCGCAAATATTTTATAGACTTGTTGCAACAATACGGCTTAGAAACACCTTTCGAGGAAGTTGAACTCAAAGCGCCTAGTGATGCGTTTAACCAAGCGAGCACCTTGCTTAAAACACACGGTATCAATCCAGATAAGATTATATGTGTAGCACCAGGTGCGCAGTTTGGTGGTGCTAAGCGTTATCCAGCCGAATCGTATGCTTATATTTTATCATGGTTATCTCAAGCAGGCTGGGATGTGGTGGTGTTGGGCACACCCGAAGAGCGTGATATTGCTACGGCATGTGTATCAAAAATAGCAGGCAAATATTGGAATGCAGCGGGTGAAACATCATTGCTTCAAGCATTGCAGTTGGTTTCAACTACGCATTTGATGTTGTGTAATGATTCAGGTTTGATGCATGTGGCAGCAGGTCTTGGCATCTCTACAGTGACCATGTTTGGCGCCACAGATCCACAGCGTACCTCACCATCAGGCAAACGCGTAGAGGTGCTTTATAAGCCTGCAAAATGTAGCCCTTGTTTGCAGCGTGAATGTGATGTGATGGGGCATCCTTGTATGGGTAATATCTTGCCCGAAATGGTAAGAGATGCGTGTTTAAAATTCTTGGCAGTGAAATAAAGCAAAACAAAGTTACACAAACGGCAACCAAAGCATGTGCTGTATGCAGCAAGATTCGGGTCGCTTGCTTGAAGTTTTGCCTTAACATACTGCCTTATCATGAAAGCAATTTTATATAACCTGAAAACAAACAAAATCAAGAGGGTTTGTAGCTGATGATGTCCGATTATGAGCGCATAAGCAAAGCCATCACTTTTATCACCTCACATGTTGCAACCCAACCCAGCTTGGAAAACATCGCAGCACATCTACACATGAGCCCGTTTCACTTTCAGCGTTTATTTAGCCGCTGGGCAGGGGTAAGCCCCAAACGGTTTTTACAAATACTCACCGTTGAACGCGCCAAAGAATTATTGGCTGAAGCCAAACCATTGTTGGAAGTGTCCGACAGCCTTGGTTTGAGCAGTGGCTCGCGTTTGTATGATCATTTTGTGCATTTAGAAGGCGTGACACCGGGTGAATATAAAAAGGCGGGTGTTGGTTTGCTGATTGAATATGCACGCCATGAAACACCCTTTGGCGAGATACTTATCGCTGTTACCCCACGTGGTGTGTGTAAGCTGGTATTTTTAGATGCGGATGATATCAATATTCATCTTACTGATTTAAACAAACAGTGGCCGCATGCAGTTTTACAATACAATGATCAACGCAGCAAAGGTATGGTAGAAGCCATGTTTGGCGGCAAGAAAAAGCTCAGACAACCGCTTTCCTTGCATGTCTCCGGTACAAATTTTCAAATCAGTGTCTGGAAAGCTTTATTGCAACTTCAACCTGCCTCGGTGACAAGTTATAGCCATATAGCCAAAGCTGTGGGGCGGCCCAAAGCTGCACGCGCAGTTGGCACTGCCATAGGTGCAAATCCCGTTGCATTTTTTATCCCTTGTCATCGGGTGTTGCAACAAAGTGGCAAGCTTGGTGGTTACCATTGGGGTGAAACACGCAAACATGCTATCCATGCTTGGGAAGCAGCCCGGTATGATTAAAGATATGGTTGAAAAAGCTGAAGTGTTAGCGATGAAGCGATTGAAAAACGCGCTCAGCAAGAATATCTGACATACCTGATACTTCTTGCAGTTGTTTGCGCGATGCTTTTTTGACGCCAGCAATGCCACCAAAATGTTGCAACAAAGCTGTGCGTTTACTTTTGCCTATGCCTGTGATGTCATCCAAACTTGATTTGAGCACACTTTTTTGGCGGCGTTTTTGCAAAAAGCTGCCAGCAAACCGATGCGCTTCATCCCGCACACGTGCAATGAGCAGCAGAGCGGCATCATGCACACCAGGTTTAAAGCCTTCTTTGAGTTTGATTGGCGCATCAGCCCAGCCTGCCCAAAGTGTTTCTTCACCCACTTTGCGTTTATCACCTTTGGCCACTGCAAGCAGTTTGATGTCTTTGATGTTTAATGTCTGCGCCACTTTAATGGCCACCGATAACTGACCCTTACCACCATCAATCAACAGTATTTCAGGTTGGGGCAAACGTTTTTCGGTAATGGCAGTGAAAAAACGCGTTAACACCTGCTCCATGGCAGCATAATCATCACCTTCGAGGATAGGTGAGTGTTTGGTACTGCTGATATCATCCAGTTTATATTTGCGATACAAATCTTTTTTTGGCCCTTGTTGATCGGCAAATACCACGGCAGATAACATTTGTTTACCGCCAAGGTGGGCGTTGTCCACTGCCGCAAGTAGTTTTGGTGTATCAGCCAACCCCAACATTGTTGCCAAGGCTTCAAAGGCTGGTTTTTGGTTGTCGGTGGAGCGGGCAGATAATGTTTGGCTGCCAGAGCGAATCACTTCATTTAACCACTGAAAACGTGAGCCGCGTTTAGGAAAATGCAGATTAATTTTTTGTTTGGGGTATAAAAGTTTTAAAACATGTTTGAGTGGTGCTTGAAAGGATTCATCAGCAGCAATGATTAAATCTTGCGGTGGTGTTTCAAGGCGATAACGCTCAATCATCAGTGATTGTAAGATTTCTATATCATCCGCATCAAGGGCTTGAGCGACTCTGATGGTGTGTATGCCCAAATCACGCCCACTGCGGCGCACACCAACCACTGCCATCACCCCATGGCTTTGTTTGAGCACGGCTAACACATCCGCGTTTTCAGGTAAATCTTGTTGATCGGCGCTAGCAAAGATGGTGCGCAACGCAGCAATGCGATCGCGCAACGCAGCGGCTTGCTCAAATCTTTTGTCGTTTGATGCTTGCATCATGGTTTCTTGCCAGTCTTGTAGCAGTGCCTGATCTTGGCCTTTAAGGAAGGTGCGCGCATCTGCTGCTTGTTGCTGATATTGCGCTTGGCTGACCATGCCGACACAGGGCGCAGAGCAGCGCCCAATTTGGTATTGCATGCATGGTCGAGAGCGGTTGTGAAACACAGAATCTTCGCAATCGCGCAATTGAAAGGCCTTTTGCATCAAATGGATGGTGGTGTGTACCGCACCTGCATGAGGAAAAGGGCCAAAGTATTCACCCGCGATTTTTCTGTCGCCACGATACATTTGCAATCGAGGAAACTTTTCATCACGCAACAAAATATAAGGGTAAGATTTAGAATCTTTGAGCAAAACATTATAACGTGGTTTGATTTGTTTAATCAGATTGTGTTCAAGCACCAAGGCATCGGCCTCAGAAGGGGTGATGTTAAATTCAATGGCTTTGATTTGTACAACCATGGCTTGGGTACGCAGCGATTCAGGCTGGCGCTGGAAATAGCTGGATACACGTTTGCGCAGGTTTCTTGCTTTACCAACATACAAAACCTTGCGGTTTTTATCCAACATTTGATAAATACCAGGTTCATTGGGCAGCTCGTTTAAAGCGCGTGGTGGCTCAACCCACATTTTTACTCACCACAGAGGTGCCATGCCCCAGGGCAGCCTCTCTCGCTTTGCGATTCACCTTCAGGCACAAAACATTTATAATATGGATAGAAGTGAGACCAAGGTTTGAAAAGAGCTCATGCCTTTGATTTTGATAAAACTGAAAAAATCTTTGTGCCTCTGTGCCTTTGTGGTTCAAAGCATTTATCATCAGGACTGACACTTGGTACAAAAGAAAGAAGCCCTGCCATTTTGTACAATGCGTTGAATAGGTTTTTTGCAAACAAGGCATGCTTTCCCATCTCTACCATACACTTGAAAACTATGGGAAAAATAACCGGGTTTACCATCGGCTTTAACAAAATCACTGATGGTGCTGCCACCTGCCTTTATGGCTTGAATCAATACATCTTTGATATTGTGGTTGAGTTTTTTAAGTTTTTGTAATGAGAGTGTCTGTGAAGCAGTGGTTGGCAAAATGCCCGCACGAAACAAAGATTCCGAAGCATAAATATTGCCCACACCAACCACAACAGCATTGTCCATGATGGCTTGTTTGATGCTTATTTTTTTGTTTTTTAGCATGAGTTGCAGGTGTTTGGCATTAAAGTCTGCTGTTAAAGGCTCCACCCCAAGTTTGCTTAGCCAGATATGTTTGCTTAAACCATCTGTGGCACAGATACCCGCATAACCAAAGCGGCGTGTGTCCCGATAACGAAGGCTTGTATCATCTTGGAAAGTTAGGGTGACATGTTCATGTTTGGCTTCAGCTTGGTTTGTAGGCAAGACATGAAATTGCCCTGTCATGCCCAAATGCCAGATTAATGTTTGCCCATTTTCAAAATGAAATAACAAATATTTGGCGCGACGTGTCACATCCAAAATGGGTGATTGCAGCAACAAAGCAAAGTCGGGCAGGGCATAGCGTAAGTTTTTGCCACTATCCTTAAATCCCACAATTTTTTTACCAACCACTTGCGGCTTTAAACCCGTAACAACGGTCTCAACTTCAGGTAATTCAGGCATGCATCAAACCCCAGTGATGAGTAAATCAACAGCCTGAATAATGGGCGTGCGAAAAGCTTCTAGTGAACCTACAGGTGAAGTGAGCGTGGAAGCTGGAATGCTGCTCATGTATTGTGTCATCAAAATAAATTCACCTTGTTCCAATTGCACCAAAGGGCATAAAGAGGTTGGCACTTTCCCATGGAAAAGATGGCGAGGAGTGAGGGGGATAAGCAAACGTGTTGTCAGAGATTGCAGTAAATCATTTTGGATATCGACAAGAAAAGGGTAAGCATGATTATGATCGCTTTGATTTTGATAAAGAGAGAATTGCTGCATTAGAATAATCTAAGTCCATCAGAAAAAAGACCATTTTTTTCAATGAAGGTGTTGGATGCTTCAATGGCTTCTTTGTTTTCGTTTAGCCATGTTTCTGCTTTGCGTTTGCGCACTTCCTCAGCCAATGATTTTTCAAGTGTGGCAGATAAGTTGATTTTTAGCTCTTTTGCTTGGGCGAGTAAATCGCTGTTTAAGCTAAGGTTGGTCGCTTTTTTTTGGGCATGGGTATCATATATTTTCTGCATCAATCAACTCCACACTTCTTTACTTATACGCATAACTTATGCGCATGAAACATGTTAGTCAATATTGTGGTTAGGTCTTGCGCGTAGCAAGTACAGGCGCGTGATCAGAAAACCATGCATCGGTATACACCGACACACTCTCAAAGCTTTTGGCAATCTCTGGTGTGCATAAATGGTAATCAATACGCCAGCCCACGTTATTAGTACGCGCTTGGCCTCGATTTGACCACCATGAATATTGTTCTTTCTCAGGATAAAGATTGCGGAATACATCCACAAAACCATTTTCATGAATCACTTGATTCATCCATTCGCGTTCTTCAGGTAAAAAACCTGAATTTTTACGATTGCCACGCCAATTTTTCAAATCAATTTCATTATGGCAGATATTCACATCCGCACACAACACCACTTCACGCCCTTCATCTTTGAGGCGATTGAATAAAGGCAAAAAACGCGCCAAAAAGCTCATTTTAGCAGTCTGGCGCTCATCTGAGCTTGAGCCAGAAGGGAAGTAGACACTCATAATGCTCAAATTACCAAAATCAGCCATCACAAAACGACCTTCTGCATCCATATCTGCCCAATCCGTATCAGGGTCTATGCTTGCTAACCCAACATGCACATTATCAGGTTTTACTTTGGAGTAGAGGGCAACACCCGAGTAACCTGCCTTTTCAGCGATATGGTAAAAGCGGTGGTATCCCTTAGGTTTCGCTTCCTCAGGCACTTGCTCTTCTTTGGCTTTTAGCTCTTGGATGCATAACACATCAATGTCTTGGGGTGCAAACCAATCCCAAAAGCCTTTTTTAGTGGCGGCACG
>JAJFLD010000203.1 GCA_021772875.1 Ghiorsea sp.
AAGCCATCCGCTAAATCTTTGCAGGTATATGAAAATGAGTGCAGGAATCGAGGGGAAGCAATGGCAAAAGCTTACTTAGAGGGTGGATATAAGATGAACAAAATTGCCGAACACTTTTCTGTTCACTACGCTACAGTTAGCAGAGCAGTGAAAAAATGGGAGAGAAATGTATGATTGCAAGACTTGACCCCCAAGCTTCGAGGGTGGATATAAAATGAATAAAATTGCCGAACACTTTTCTGTTCACTACGCTACAGTTAGCAGAGCAGTGAAAAAATGGGATAGAAATGTATGATTGCAAGACTTGACCCCCAAGCTTTATGTATGGCTTAATTTATAAAGCAATCAAGGGATAAGGGGTCTACCATGTAAAATCCAATGGTAGGCCCCAAACCTGTTCAACTGCCGATCACGACAGGCGACTCACGACCCATTGCGGACATTCGTAAATCTAAGTGTGTAGGTTATAATGTTTCTTAACTCGGGGGATTCATGGTTACAGATTTTCTAAAAAAGAGAGATGTGAAATCAGGTGTGGTAAATGGAATCATAGTCATTTTATTTACTTCTAGCATTTTTGGCTTTTTCTATCTGACTCTAGGAATTAAGGAGGCAGTACTCCCTTTTATTATTGCAACCATGTTTTCTGGATATAATTTTAAGCGAAAGAATAAAATGTTTATGGGAATCGTTTCGGTTAACTCTGATCCGAGGAATGTTTTTCTACATGTCTTGGGAATGACAATTGTATTTGTGCCTTTTTTTGGATTTATAGGGTATTTCGATGATTTTTTTAGCTCAGAAGATTTTGGAGTACTTGCTAAATCCTTATTATTTATACTTCCTCTTATAGGGGTTTGGTTTAATACGTTTTCACTTATGCTCCTTGGCAGTTTCTTCTGTCGAATAAAGTTTGAACCCAGCCCTGTAGAAGAAAATCTAACGATAATCGCCACCTTTTCAGATTCGATTCAGGCACAGATTGCAAAAGATGTTTTGGAGATAAATGAAGTTCCTGCTTCCCTTCAAAATCAATTTTTAACAAGTATATGGCCAGTGAATATTAACCTGCAAGTCCCCCGTAAGTTTGAGAAGAAAGCGCAAGAGATACTTCAGGAATTAGATGTAGTAGAAGAACTACGCTCTTGAGAGAGATTAGGGGTCTACCATTGGATTTTACATGGTAGCGAAGGGCCTCCTGTGGAGAAAAATATAAATCATGACTGATGTTGTAGGATTATTGATAGGGATTTCAATCATTGTGGCCAGCTTAGTATTTATCCTTTTTGTTGCATGGGTGATTGCTGTGCAATTCAATGCAGATGAAATGTCAGTTGGATTTATGAACTGGTCAAAGAAATCACTATTGAAGCTTAGCAGAATGCCTAAATTTAGAGTTATTGTTGGTATTATCGCGTTCTATTGGGTTATTTTTGGGTTCGTTATCAGGCTTACGTTTTTCCCGAATATGCCAGATGAGCACTGGATAGTCCTCATTCTTATGATTATGCTTTCATATAATGTTTTTGCATATTTTTACGGATGGACTATGCATATAGTGTATTCACACACCAAACCAAATGACCCCAAAAGTCATAGAGTCACATCACTTTTCGTGTCGGCAATAGGTGTAGCTATTCTGGTTTATGCGTGGGTTAGAGATGGTTCTAGCCTTTAATGGCAAATAAAGTGAATGACGGCTTCCGCCTCATATCAGTCATTCGCAGAGTGTCCGCTTCTGGCCGGAAGCAGCTGGTTAGATAATCATACCAATAGGGCTTTTAAATAATATTCAGTTGGATATTTGATAGGATGATACAGTCAGTTGGATTTGTCTTTATCTACTTTATCCATCTGCAATGTTAGCTCAAAAATAGCATGACCAAGTGTTTCAACTTTAAAGGGTTTGTTGAGGATTTTCATGTTTGGCATTTCTAAGAAGGCTGTGGAGATTTTCTTCTCATAACCGGTAATAAAAATAATGGGTAGATTCGGTTTTTCTTCGCGTAATTGTTGCGCAACTTTGAAACCATCTACATTTGGCATGGCAATATCAAGCACCGCGGCATGAATGGTTTGTGTTGCTTCTTGGAACACACGGATGGCCCCAAGCCCATCTTCTGCTTGCAAGACACAACAACCAAATTGGCTCATGGCATCACTCATAGCTTCACGCAATATGGTTTCATCATCGGCAATTAAAATGGTTAAACCGCTCAAATCAGGCTCAACTTCTATATAAGCTTCAGCAGAGGAGACCTGTTGTTCATTGCCCAAAGGAATGTAGAGATGGAATGTGGTGCCAATATTTTCTTTACTCTCCACTTCCACCACACCACCAAAACGTGTCACGCAGCCATATGCCATGGCAAGCCCTAACCCCGTGCCTTCACCTACACCTTTGGTGGTGAAAAAAGGCTCAAATATTTTTGCCAAGATATCGTCGCGCATACCATGACCATTATCGTGTATGCTGATGTGGGCGAATGTTGTGTTCATGACATCGGGATTGCGTAATTTAAAGTCGTGATCGGCTTCATATTTATCCATGCTGACTTCAATACACGGTGGGTGTGTAACTTTTTTGAGTGCATCACGCGCGTTGTTTAACAAATTCATGATTACCTGTTGCATTTGCGTGGCATCACAACAAATAATCATGTCTTCTTGTGCTATGGCACAATCAATCACATGTTCGGGCATTCCAACTTGCGCAAGTTTGATGGTATCACGTAAAAAATAAGAAGCGGGAAAACATGATTTTATCACATGGTCTTTGCGGGCAAAAGCCAACATCTTTTTAATCAAATCTGCGGCTCTATCACTCAATTTTTTGGTGCTTTCAACATGTCTTAAAACATTGGCATCGGTGCTGCGATTTTTAATAAGGTAAGCATTGGCAGTGATACCTGCTAAAATGTTGTTGAAATCATGGGCCAAACCACCAACAAGCGTGCCGAGTGCTTCCATCTTTTGTGCTTGCACAAATTGCTGCTCCACCTTTTGCCGCTCGGCAATTTCAATGTTTAATTCTTCAACCTTTTCTTCAAGCGATTGATTAACTGCTACCAAGCGTTCGGACATGCGATTAAAAGCTTGTGATAACAAACCAAGTTCGTCATTGGCATAAACATCCACCTTATGGGGTATACCACTTCCCGTATCGGATTCGGCCACAGCTTGGGTCAAAGCTATGATGGGTTTGGTCATCATGCGCGATAAAATAACGGAGATGAAAACGATGAAAAACACAGTAGACAACAACACACTTAATAAAAATAGCTTAAGATTTTTAATGGGGGCAAAAGCCTCACTTTTGTCGACTTCAACCACCAAACCCCAATCAACCTGATCAATATATTTCGTAACACTAAGTACCGCATGCCCTTGATAATTTATGGCATCTGAAACCACTGTTTCTTTGCCTGATAAAGCCAATATTTCAGGGGATTGTTTCATTTCTTTAGAGACAGTGCGCTGAAGAGCGGCATTTGCATCAAATCGTAGTGGTGTTAAAAATAAGGCATCACCTTGGCCATTGTTGGCCACGATATAAGTTTCACCAGTTTTACCCATGCCAGATGTATCGTTGAGTAAAGCAATAATGTTGGATGCATCTGATGCGATGACAACCAAACCGATAAACTTATCGTGTAAGTAAAGTGGCCCCGATAGATTCACTTGCAGCTGTTGTTGCATATCAAAAGAAAAGTGAGAAAATTTTATCATTTCAGGGTTGTTTAAAAGCAAATCTTTTTTGGGGTGCAAGGTGTTGAGTTGGGCTGGGTCGGTGGATGCCACCACCCAACCTTCGGGTGAGAGTACAGAGATGACTTTAAAGCTGCGAATAGAAGCCTTTGCATCGCTAAGGATCTGATTCATTTTTTGTTGTTCTAAGGCATTATTATCTTTTAAGAAGGTGGCTAATGTTCTACGCAATTGTGTTCTGCTGGTAACCAGGGAAAGGCGTTCGTGATTTTGATCTATGGTATCTTCAATGCGGCTTTTTTGAATGGAGGCTACAGATTCCAGATGATTAATCGCCTGTTGGGTGAGCTCGGTTTTTTCGGCATTATAAAGAAGGTAACCACTTGTGGTGACGGCCAAGAGAGAAGCGGGCAAAAAGGCGAGTAATAATTTGGAATAAATTTTCATGTATCAGACCACGTATTGTCGGTGCGAGCAAAAAGATTTGATGCAGGTCATAATAAACATGGGGATTGTAGAGCAAAAAGAGTGCCATGCTTTAAGGGGCTAACAGCACATGAAGCTTTAAGAAAACTGGATAGTATTTTGCTTATCTTTAGCATGCTCAAACCACCTCCACAGTGCTTTTTGTAGCGATAGCCTACACGTAAAATCAAACTTATATAGCCACGGTTCATATAAGCTGTGGAAGAATGAAACCTCAAGCAAAGCATGTTTATAAGGGGGCTTTTGTCAGTAAGATGGCCATGTTTGACTCGTATATAAAAACGATATCCAAGGCTCATTGGGTTGGCTATATTCACTAAGCTGTAAATCAAGCACATGCAAATCAGCATCGGAAATATCATCGTTTATTTGTATGCGTTGGTTAATACGGGGGCGTAATGTTTTTTCATCCACATCCAACCAATAAAAGCGTAGTGGCACTTTATTTTTTTGCGCGAGATGAAATGCCTCTTGCCGTGATGTGGGGTGTAAGAATGTGGCATCGAGTATCACAGAGAAACCTGCATCCAAGGTGGTTTGAGCAGCTTCAAACATGGCCTGGTAGGTAAGGCCATGCATTGCTGTGCTATACAAAGCTAAATGGGGGTGATGGGCATGTATACGTTTTCGTGTTGCATCAGAGCGAATAATAATAGCGCGTGTTTTGCCACAACCAAGCAGTGCAAGATGACTTTTGCCACTGCCTGAAAGCCCACCAATAACAAATAAAGTTGCTGTGGTGGTTTGGTTATAATCAAGTGCGAGTTTGAAATACTTTTGGGCTTCCACCCACGCTTGTGGCTGTTGGGATAAAGTCAGCTCACTGGCAAGAAGACTTGCCACTTTGCCACGCACGCCGGCGCGATAGAATAAATAAAGTGGCAGCAACGCCAAACCTGCATAATCGCCTGTATATTCCAAATAATGAGAAAGGAAACGGAAACCTAAATCAGCTCTTGCATAGGCATCACAATCCATCACCAAAAAAGCAACATCATTCATGGTATCAATAATGCGGAAATCATCATTGAATTCGATGCAGTCAAAAACCAGTGGTTTTTGTTTAAATAACGTGATGTTTTTAAAGTGCAAATCACCATGGCAATGGCGAATGAAGCGATTGTTTTGGCGTTGTTTGAGGAAATGACGGTGTTTTTTAAGCTTTGCTTGTCCAAAAGCCAGAAGTGTTTCTAACTGCGTTGGGGCAAGTGTTTTTGGGCTGTGCTGGGCAGCAACGTCCAAATTGTTTTTTATGTGTTCAGTGAGCAATATAAGGTGATCAAAGTTAGGATTTGTATTGATTTCAGCAGTGGTGTGAAAATGGGCAATATCCTTGGCCAATATATCCATCCAGTGGGGTTGAAATTCGCCTTTGCTTAGTTTTGCAGGCAACAAATCTTGCTGATTAAATTGTGTCATTTTAAGGCAGTAATCAACCACCGTACCCAAACCATTAAGATTGTAGCTGTTGTTATCTTTACATACAGGGCAAACATCCAAGTAGATGCCGCTGGATAATTTATTGTTAAGTATGTATTCGCGTTGGCAGAAGTATTTTCGTTTTGCCAATGTTGAAAAATTTACAAAACCAAAGTTGACAGGTTTTTTGAGTTTATAAGCAAAATTGCCTGTTAAAAAGACCCATGAAATATGTGTTTGAATCATGCTTATGGTTTGCACGGGGTGGGCATATGTTTCAGGGTGAAAAAATGCCTGAACATGTGGGG
>JAJFLD010000204.1 GCA_021772875.1 Ghiorsea sp.
ACAGGCAATTCCTGTCGTTCACAAATGGCAGAAGGTTGGCTCAAACAACTCGGTGGCGATCATTACGAAGTTTTTTCAGCTGGCATTGAGGCACATGGTAAAAATCCACGTGCCATTACAGTGATGCAAGAAGCTGGTGTGGATATTTCAAACCAAGCATCAGAGACTGTTGATGCTAAACTTTTAGCCTCCTTAGATTTACTTGCCACAGTATGCAGCCATGCTGATGAACATTGCCCTGCATTTTTTATTAAGGGTAAACGTGAGCATTGGCCTTTTGAAGATCCTGCCAAAGCAACAGGCAGCGAAGAAGAAATCATGGCTGAATTTCGCCGTGTACGTGATCAAATTAAAGCGCGAATCGCGCTATTTGTTGCCGCCAATCAACCCTCTATTGAAGAAAACCCTTCACCGCCAAGGTGAAGGTCGGAATTTCAGCCTCGAAAAATGTTCCATCTTCTGCACACATTTGATAAAAACCTTGCATACAACCCACTGGTGTTTTGAGCACTGAAAAACTGCTGTAACGATGTTCACATTGCGGTTGGATAAGTGGCTGAACACCAATCACTCCCTCACCCTGCACTTCAGTGATATCACCATCAGAATCCGTTATAATCCATTGCCGACCAAGGAGTTGCGCTGCTTGCTCACCCTCATTGCGTATGCACACATGATAAGCAAAAACATAATGATTCGGCTCTGAATGCTCCTGCATAAACTCTGGCTCAACACTCACTTCAATCAGATACTTCATGATACCCACATCCTTTTCATTCAAATAAACTTGGCCTATGACGGCAACATCACAAAAGGCGCTAAAAAAAACATCGCGACCACAATTACTGCTAAGAATGCCAAGATGACCTGAAGTGGCTTAGCCTTTATGGCTTTCAGCAATGTTGGTTGATTCCCCTCTAAACAAAGCAAGGCATAAGCTTCTCGTGCGCATTGCAAACGTTGCTTTTGGTATGTCGCAATTAATGCCTTAGCTTCTTCTAACTTTAAGGTATCCGTCAACCAAATCGCCGCAAAACCTAAACCCCAGCGACCATTGCTTGTTTCATAAAATTCAATTTCATGTTCCGCCAACAAAACCCTGATTTCATCGGCTTCATCTTCTGCGACATTGCGCAGCTTAAACAGCATTATGGACATACTTTATCCTGATCGCCTTGGATATACAAAGTGCGGCTTGGGAAAGCAAATTCCAAATCAAGCGATTCTAAGAGCTGCATAATTTGCAAGTTCACCTCTTGGCGAACCTGTAAATACACTGTCCATTCCTTGGATTTACTAAAATAATACAAAAAGATAGAAAGTGCTGATTCATCAAAATTATCAAATTTAACCAAAGAAAACTCTTGATCCACGCCAGGGTGATTCCGCAGGATTTTTTCAATCCCCTCTATGGCCAACTTCATTTTACTTGTTGGTGTAGCGTAGGTAATACCAATTCTCATTTTAATTTGGCGTTGCGAGCGTGCATCAATATTATCAATCACCATATTCGCCAGCATGGAGTTGGGCACATTCACCAATGTTCGCTCAAAGGTGCGAATTTTTGTCGAACGAAAACCAATTTCCTCAACCACACCTTCAAATGTTGAGGTTTTAATCCAATCCCCCACCATAAATGGCCTGTCTGTTAATAACATGACCGAACCAAAAACATTGGCTATCGTGTCTTTTGCCGCCATCGCCACAGCAATACCACCAATGCCTAAGGATGCTATCAAGCCAGAAATAGAATAACCCATATTCTGTGCTATCACCAATACACCTGTCACAATCAGCAATAACTTGATGCTTTTGGATATGAATGGCACCAATTGGTCATCCAAGGATGAGTCTGTTTTCAAGGCTCGCGATGCTGCATACGCAGAGATACCATCAATCAAACGCCATAAAAACCAACCCACCAAAACAATGCTAATCATTTTGCCTATACGTTCGGCTATATCTATAAGTGGTAGAGTCTCCGTGATGGGTGCAATCAATACCAAGGCACCCCAAGAGCCCAGCAGCAGAATCAACCAAGCCAATGGTTTCTCCGCCGCATCAAAAAATGCATCATCCAACTCTGTTTCAGTCCGTTTGGCTAAACCTTGTGTTAGCCTATGCAACCATTGAATAACATATCTATGCAATACCACAGTGATAAAAAGCAAACCAAAAGCCAACATCCAACGTGTTGATGTATCGCCATTGACCCACGTTGAAAATTGCATCGTGTCCCACATATATTTACCCACCTTAAATTTTAAACTCTAGCTTTTGTCTTAAACTTTTTTTAACAGTTTGACGCTTTCTAACATGCTTTCTAGACTAGCCAAAGAAAGTCTGAGGAGAATACGTATGAGTCAGCAACAATTGCAAGTGCTCTTTTCTAACAATGACGCATTATATGACCTCGTAGGGCGAAAGGTTCGGTATTTGGGTGAGGATTATTTCATCTCTGATTTGTTGCCCAAAGAAGATATGCTTATTTTAGCCTCTCGCGAAGATGAATCTGTACAAGATGACTCCTTTGGTCGTGCTACGCGCATGGTACCTAAAAACCAACGGCTTCGCTTCCGTGATGCCAAAGGCAACCCCACCGCAATTTGGGATGAATTCATATTTTTAGACGGGGCTTTATAAATGGCTGAATGGATTGATGCTGGATTAGAAAAGCTGTGTCCGCAAGGTCAAAAAATGGTGGTGGACACCGATGCTGGGAAAATTGCCATCTTTCATTTAAGCCAAGGTTTTTACGCTCTAGAAGACCGTTGTTCACACGATGGCGGTGAGCTGGCCAGTGGTGAATGTGATGGTAATGAAGTGATTTGCCCGCGCCATGGTGCACGTTTTTGTATTTTAAATGGCAAAGCTCTAACACCCCCAGCTTATGAAGATATTGATACTTACCCTGTACGCATATCAGATGGCATGATTCAGGTGGACATTGACAACTAGGCAAACAACGGCTGAAAAGCAGGTTATTTGTCGCCATTGCACATATTATTATGTGACTTGGGATGTTAAGTTCCCTCACGGTTGCAAAGCCTTTAATTTTAAATCAAAAGTTACCCCGTCTTTAGACGTCTTTCGATCATCGGGCAAACAATGTATAAAATTTCAACAAAAATAGGAGCTCAACATGGTTAAACATATCGTCATGTGGACATTACATCATAAATCAGATGCCTTAGAAGTTAAAACCACCCTTGAAGCGCTCAAGGATAAGGTGCCAAGCATCATTGATATTGAAGTGGGCATTGATGAGAGCAAAACAGATGCTTCAGCAGATGTGGTTTTATATTCTACCTTTTCAAACCATGATGATTTGAATGCTTATGTTTCACATCCTGAACATCAAGCTGTGATTCCTATGATGCAACGCGTCACATCTTCGCGTAGAGTTGTTGATTATGAAATTTAAACCCTTACTTACCCCCCTCTTTTTATCTGCCTTATGCCTAAGTCTTCCGGCAACAGCTGAAGAAGATATTGATTTACACAAAGAGCTGACACCAAAGATTACAACAGCCAATCCTGCGGAAGTGCGCACCTACAAACATCAAGATGGTGCAACCATCACCGAGTACAAAGCCAATGGCAAAGTGTGGATGATTAAGATTCAACCTGTGGGCAATTTTCCTGCTTATTACCTTTATGATAATGAAGGCAATGGCACATTTGAGCGTAGAATTTTAGGCAATAAACAACCTTCGCCACCCATGTGGATTATCAAAGAGTTTTAATCACAATATGCCATCACATATCAAGCTGCTGTTGATTACCGATAGCAAGCGCTTCCCAACACATGCTGATATGCTTGTTGTCTTGGAACAAGCCCTGCAAGGTGGCGTTGACACCATTTTACTGCGTGAAAAAGCTTTAGATTCAGCCAAATTACTTGCGCTAGCTTCGAAATTGCGCCTACTTACCAATCATTACCGCGCTAAATTGATGATTCATAGCCAAGCTGACATTGCCCAAGCTGTAGCTGCTGATGGTGTGCATGTTGATGCCGCCTCTATCGCTGAAATTGGGCAAATAAAAACATGGCTTGAAAATGATAACATGCTTGTGTCTGCATCCTGTCATTCAACAGCAGAGCTTGCGCAAGCTGAACAAAATGGTGCAGACTTTGCTTTTTTATCGCCTGTCTTCCCCACCCAAAGTCACCCTGGGGCACCATGTCTGGGAGCAGCAAGATTTCGAAACATGGTTACAAAAGCAGATATCCCTGTCATTGCGCTCGGTGGTATCACTGCCCAAAACAAACACGAGCTTGCAGGTGCTGGCATCGCCACCATGGGCAGTATTCTAAATGCCCAAGACCCAAAAATAGCTGCACAGCATTTAACCTCAAGGACCTCACCATGAATCAGCAAACCACAACAAATACTAGCCTTTGGATGCTCATCTTTAGCAGCTGGTTGATTGCAGCCTTTGCCACTTTAAGCAGCCTATTTTTTAGCGAAGTGATGGAACTTACCCCCTGCATATTGTGTTGGTATCAACGCATTTTCATGTTCCCTCTGGCTATCATCCTTTTAGTTGGCATGTTTCCTTTGGATAAACGTGTGGTGCATTATGCTCTACCGTTTGCCTTACTCGGCTTAATCTTCACCCTTTACCACTGTTTATTATTTTATGGTTTTATCCCAGAAAACCTTCAACCATGCAGCCAAGGTGTACCATGTAATGATGATAGCATGGTATTATTTGATATCCTGCCCATCCCACTACTTTCTCTTGCTGCATTCTTGAGCATTACAATTTTATTATTTCTCGCCAAACCAAGGACACCCCAATGAAAAAAACTTCTATCATCGCCATTGCTGCCATTGTCATGCTTCTTGCTTTTATGGCAGCAGGTTATTTTTATAATGCCCAACAGAATCAAAACAAAGCTGCCCTTGTCAGCAAACATAATGAAGCACTGATACAATTTCATTCGCCAAGAGCAGGCAATCCCAAAGCAAAAGTGACCATTGTAGAATTTATGGATCCGGCTTGTGAAACCTGTAGTCAATTTCATCCTTTTGTCCAAGAATTGATGGAAAAATACAAAGGCAAAATCAATCTTGTCATTCGTTATGCGCCCTTCCACCAAGGGTCTGATTATGCTGTGAAAATTTTAGAGGCTGCGCGAAAACAAGGCATGTATTGGGGTGTTTTAGAGCTGATGTATGAATCACAACCAACGTGGGCTTCACATCATCAACCGCAACCAGAACTTCTATGGCAATATTTAGCGTATTACAAATTTGATGTCGCACAGCTGAAAAAAGACATGAATGACCCCGCTATTGCTAAAATTATTCAAATTGATTTGGCTGATGCCAAACGACTGGGTGTCACCCAAACACCTACCTTTTTTGTTAATGGTAAACCCTTGCCAAGTTTTGGTTTTGAGCAACTGCAAAACCTTGTCGAAAGTGAGATTAGCAACAACTATTAAACCTTGTTAGGCGTAAACTCAGCCTGAAAAAGTTTGTGTTTTCCATGCAAAAACTCTACCATCAATTTTGTTTTAAAGTATGGATGGGGAGAAATACTTAATGCATAACATACAACTTCTAATCACTTTTATTGTGCTGATGGTGAGTTTCAGTGCGCAATCTCAAGCCATTGAAATTCGTCCTGTTGTTTCAATTGGTTATGATGTGGGTGGTGATACACTTTTAGATTACACTGTCATTTCACTCAATGGTCGCCCGATTAGCATTAAAGATAAAATAACTGCTGGCCATGGTTTAACACTTGCCGCTGGGCTGTATGTTCCCATGATGGATAATATAGGCATTCAAGCCACTGCAGGCCTTAAAATCGACAGCGCCACTTTTGTTGATACCTACCTTGCATTTTCCAGAAATCCCATTGATGTTTTAGCTATTGGAAGTTTTGGTCACCATAATTTCTCAGGTGGTGTCACCTTCCATACAGGTGTTGATTTTACGTGCACAACCACAGACACCACGCTCACAGGCTGCAATTCAGTCACCAAATTTGATAATGCTTGGGGAGCCATTGCCGAATATACCTATGCCATACCTGAAAATTACGAGGGTGGTTTAAAAATCGGCCTTCGCCTCACAAAAATCAACTACACCTTAAGTGGTAGCACCTCAAATTTCGATGGCTCCTCTGTTGGCCTTATTTTATACGGCTACTAATACTAGCCATTGATTTCAGCATTGTGATACACTTTTTGTACATCATCACAATCGTTCAAGGCATTTAGCAATCCTTCAAAATCTGTCACATCATCTCCTGTAAGCACAGTTAATGTTTGTGGTTCATAAGAAATATCATCCATTTCAAAATCAATCTCGGGCATCGCTTCTAAGAGTGCTGTTTTTGCTTTAAAATATTCAGTGTTTGGCGTCAAAACAGTAATCAAACCATCTTCCAACTCAATATCACTAACATCAACATCTGCCATCATCAAAATCTCAAGCACAGCTTCATCATCTTCAGCTTTAAACACAAACACCGCCTGATGATCAAACAAATGCGCCACAGCACCTGGCCCACCAAGTTTTGAAGCATTTTTGGTAAAACAATTACGCACATCGGCAAAGGTACGTTTACTATTGTCTGTGAGACAATCCACAATCACCATGCAGCCACCTGGACCAAAACCTTCATAACGGGCTGCTGCAAAATCTTCACCACCACCACCTGCCGCTTTATCAAGCGCATTTTTTATCACATGTGCAGGCACTTGATCTTTCTTGGCATTATCAATCAAGCGACGCAGGGATAAGTTACCATCTGGGTCAATACCACCACTTTTGGCGCAAACATAAATTTCACGACCATACTTGGAGTAAACTTTCGTTTTTGCTCCAGCAGTTTTTGCCATGTCTTCTTTTTTGTTTTGGTATGCTCTTCCCATATTAATACACTCTCATTTTAAAATAGCGACTATCATTACTAGCGGCGAATGCTAGTCAAAAGTTGGGTAAAACGGTACCTGTGATTTTTTAGAAAAAACATCACAAGCAGGATTACTTGTATATTCATACTCTTCTTTTTTCACATTCTGTATAAACTACGCCTGATTCGTTAAATGATAAAACATCATGATTGCATAGGACAGTACAAATATGGAACAACCACAGCTTCTTTATAATTATGACAGCATTACCATTACTGTTGTGCTGTTCACTTTAATTTTATTGTTTAACGAATTTGGATTCCGCATGGGCCGTTTTGTTCAAAACCATACGGATGAGAATGTGAAGACACTAACCAGTTCTATTCAAGCCAGTATCTTAGGTTTGTTGGCACTCTTATTGGGGTTCACCTTTAGCATGTCCATGCAACGTTATGATAATCGTAGCCAAGCTTTGATCTCTGAAGCCAATGCCATAGGCACTGTCATATTACGCACGCAATTATTACCCAACAATCAAGGACAAGAGGTTTCTCAGTTATTACAAAAGTATATCAGTTTACGCATTGCCGTTGGCAAAATCGACTTAACCAAAGCAGAAGCACGTCAAACTTATAACCTTCAAATTGTAGACGTGCAAAATAAGCTTTGGGCATTGGCGGTATTGGCAACACATGAAGATGCTCGGCCAGTCACTACGGGCGCATTCATCACTGCATTGAATGAAATGATTGATAGCCAAGGGCGTAGAAATGCTATTTTACAAATGCAGGTACCTGAAGTTGTGTTGTTATTATTGTTTCTCGCCTTTATTACTTCTGGCGGCATGTTGGGTTATTCAGGGGGATTAAATGGCAATCGTGTTATCGCACCTACCATTATGATGTCACTCTTAATTGCAATGATTGTTTTCATCATCATTGACTTAGATCGCCCCAAACGTGGGCTTATTCAAGTCGATCAAAGCAGTATGTTAGAGCTGCAACAAGGTACCAGCCCCTAGCTCGATTTATGCATGTTTGCGTAATCAACAGTAAATATTTATTCCTCTAATTTTCTTTTCAGCTTGTCCAAAAAAGCCAAGGCTTCAATGGGGCGCATCGCATTGAAATCTGTCTCGCTTAACATGCCTTGCATCGCCCGAAACCGCTCTAATTCAAATTCTTGTTTACGTTTTTCTGCTTCTGCAAATAGGCCCAGCTGTGCCTTTCCAGTCTCCGCATGTAATTCAGATTCATGCTCCAATCTATACAAATGTTCG
Source organism: Ghiorsea sp. (assembly GCA_021772875.1). Taxonomy (GTDB): domain Bacteria; phylum Pseudomonadota; class Zetaproteobacteria; order Mariprofundales; family Mariprofundaceae; genus Ghiorsea. The sequence goes on from JAJFLD010000204.1 coordinate 8,157, forward strand.
CGTGCATTTTTGACCACATCGCGTGGTAGCCCTGCAAGTTGCGCCACTGCAATCCCATAAGATCGATCCGCGGCATCTTCTATCACCTGATGCATAAAGATAACTTCACCTTTCCATTCGCGCACAGTTACCGAAGCATTAAACGCACTGGGATGGGTATCGGGTAAGTCAGTTAGCTCATGATAATGTGTTGCAAATAAGGTCAGCACATCTTTGCTTGCAATCAATCGTTGAGCCACCGCCCATGCTATCGCCAGACCATCCCATGTGCTTGTGCCGCGTCCAATCTCATCCACAATCACCAACGATCTCGGCTCCAAATGATTAAGAATCGCTGCTGTTTCCATCATCTCAACCATAAAAGTTGAACGACCTGATGTAAGCTCATCACCTGCACCAACACGTGTAAACAAGCGCTTGGTAAGCGGGATGCGCGCAGTCTCGGCAGGCACAAAGCAACCAACATGCGCCAACCACACAATCCATGCCACTTGGCGCATATAAGTAGACTTGCCACCCATGTTGGGGCCTGTAAGCAACATGAACTGCCGTTTTTTCATATCCATATGTGTGTCATTGGCAACAAAAGGTGCATCATTTAAAAACTGTTCGACTACAGGATGCCTTCCACCTTCAATTTGCAGTGCACGGCCACCATGCACTTCTGGGCATACATATTGTTGTTGCGCAGCTAAGGTTGCAAAACACGTTAACACGTCAATGCTTGCCACAGCCAAGGCTGCGGCTTGAATAGCTGCTGTTTGTTTTGTAATGGCCTGCTGGAGCTCTGCCACCAAGTGCGCTTCGCGTGCCATGGCGGCATCTTGTGCCCCAAGTATTTCAGACTCAAAAGTGTGCAGCTCATCGGTGATAAAACGCTCTGCATTGACCAGGGTTTGTTTACGCACATATTCAGGTGGTGCTGAAAGTGCTTGTGCTTTTGAAATCTCTATAAAATAACCAAAAACTTTATTGTATTTCACCCGCAAATTGGCAAGACCAGTACGTTCACGCTCTTTGTTTTCGTAG
>JAJFLD010000205.1 GCA_021772875.1 Ghiorsea sp.
TGTATTTCTTTTCTGATTCGTGGCGTGGTCTTGGCGTTAGCATGCTGTATACTTCCCATAAATTAACTCCTGTTAGGAAATGATAACTGAAGCCATAAGAATATGGAACTAAACATCTAATCTGCTTCAATGCCCTTTGTATACTCTCGCGAGCCTCAACATCATTCATTAAACTTTGTACGGCTTGTTGTCGCTGCTTAATGCGCTCTAAATCAGCCAAAGGATGATCAACCCAGTCACGAATCAACCGTGCACCCATAGGTGTTACCGTTTTATCCAACACTGAAATCAGACTACCTTTGCTTTCTCCTGTCATCGTATGATGAACTTCTAAATTGCGCCGTGAGCGCATATCTATACACAAACCCTGCTGTTGCTCGACATAAACAGGCAAAGATAAATGTGAAACATTACATTTTTGGGTCTGCTCCAAATAAACCAAAACAGCACCAACTGCTTTGGCAACATTTTGATGTTGCTCAAGATGGAGAGAAGCCCAATCTCCCAAACCAAAATATTTCGCTAACTTTTCTTTTGTTACTTCTATAGAAAAGCTCCAATCACCGACTTCCCATGTTTTGATGCGGTCAGCCAAACTTTCAGGTAAGCGTTTATCCTTTTGAACCAGCAACTCTGCTGGTTTTAAAACACTTAAATATTCTTCCAACGACTGTCCAGTTTCACTGCTTCCTTGTACCAATTTCCAATGACCCGAAGCCATATCTACTGCGGCAACAAACCATAAATGTTTTTCTGTAAAAAGGGCTGCAAGTGGTGCGGATTTTTCTTGTTCTAACAATGTTGCTTCTGTAAGTGTGCCTGGGGTAACAATACGCACCACTTCTCGCCGAACAGGTCCTTTTTTACCATTGGGAGCTTCCATTTGATCGCAAATAGCAACACGACATCCTGCTTGCACCAATTTCGCTAAATATGCTTCTGCTTGATGCCACGGTACCCCAGCCATGGGAATATCATCACCATTGGCTTTACCACGTTTGGTTAAAGTAATATTTAAAATTTTAGCCGCGAGAATAGCATCATCAAAAAACATCTCATAAAAATCACCCATACGGTAAAAAAGCAAACAATCAGCATGTTCTGCTTTGATTTTCAAGTATTGTTGCATCATAGGTGTATGTTGTTGGGATTGCTTGTGCATGATGACGCAAATCTAGCGAGAAATGACCAAAATAAATACTGGTTGTTGTGATTCATTATTATTGCCATAAACTTCTCAGGCAACCAAGGAGAATCGCATGACCCAAGCACCTAAAGATAAAGAAACCGAGCGCTTTTATAAGCTTAGTTACTTTATTATTCCTCTACCCATGATTGCGGGTGTTCTTTTTGCAGGATACGTACTCATCACCGAAGATTCACGGAACCAAGCTTATTGTACGGTAGGTAAATCAAATACCGTTTATCAACAGTCCGTTTTAAACGAAGATGATTTTATTTCACGTGAATCTATAAGCTTAAACCTTTGCAAAGATAAAGATGATGCTATTGACGATGGTGATGGCATTAAAGCTGGTCGTGTTCAGTGGTTTGTTTGTAAAGGCACCACTTGTGGCCCTGGCTGGCAAACAACTTTATCACGCAAGTAGTCAGCTTTTTTCTTTATCCTTTTTAGAGCCACCAAAAGCCAACCAATAAACAGCTATCAAAACAGTTGGTGTCCAGATAAACGCCCGGTGCATGGTATAATTTGGCCACGGTATAACAAACATTGAATCAATGACAAATAGTATAAGCCATATCACCAACAAACCAACAAGGCCTCCTTTAAGTCGCTTCTGATTCATACGTCACTCCTTATAGTTTATTGCAAAAAAAAGGCGACCCCAAAAGGCCGCCTCTAATCTTTCTTTATGTTTGCTTATTCATCAAGCATTGGTTCTTTTTCACCGCCGCCCAACTCATGAACACGCACAGCTAAAATCTTGATTGAAGTAGCATCAAGTTTACCGCCACCAAACGTAGGCATTTGCGCCGTACGACCATTGGTTATGGTTTGGGTCACAGTGGCAAGACTGCCACCAAAACGCCAAATACCATCGGTTAAATTAACAGCGCCTGTATCGAAGTCTCCATTTTTATTAGAACCTTTCGCATTTGCCTGATGACAACCTGCACAAGTTTCTTGGAACAAATCATTTGCGCCAGCAAATGAAGCTCCGCCTTTAACCAATTCGCCATCGGCATTTAACTCAGCATCACCAGCAGATAGCGCCAGCACAAATTTTGCCAAGCTATCAACATCAGCACTTGTCAAATCTTCATTGCCACCTTTAGGAGGCATTGCAGCTTCACGGCCATCAGTGATAGTTTCAATGATTTTAGCAGTCCAACCACCGAATAACCAGTCATCGTCTGTTAAGTTAGGGAATGAGTTTTCAGGGTGTGCTGCGTTCAAGTTGCCTTGACCACCAGAACCATGACAAGCGGCGCAATTATCACCAAACAAAACACGCGAACGACCCAAAGCGAATTCTCGCATTTGCTCATCTGCAATGATTTCATCAGCTGTCATTGTTTCCAATCTTGCCATTGAATCCGCACGTATGGCTTCAATTTCTGCAACATCATCACGCATTTCATTGATTGCTGTCCAGCCGTCAAGGTATTTCATGTCACCAGCTTTAATGGTTAACTCATCATGCCCTTTAGCTTTCAAGTCATTAATTTCATCTTGGGTCCACTTCTCACCCTGGTAGTATGGGTTATCATTCACTAACGCCATAATACCTTTCGTGTGTCCATGGACAAACACTTCCATACCAGTTACACCATTCACCACTTCTTGAACTTTATTGTTCATAGGTGTTGATGGATAAATGATATAATAACAAGTCACAAAGGTTAGACCAGCGTAGAAACCCCATGCCCACCATGTTGGTGGTTTGTTGGTTAATTCTCTAATCCCATCCCACTCGTGGCCTGTGCTGCCATCATTCGGAGCGTTATGATCACTCATGTTTTCCCTCCTCGGAAATATTCTTTTCATCCTCATCAAATAGGATGTTTTTTTGTTCAGTATAGTCATCATCCTTTGCACGGAAGAACCAAATAAATAGCGCCACCGTACAAAGAAGTAGGAATATCGTTATAGTTCCAAAACTAATGCTCAAAACTTAGGTTACTCGCGGTAAGGTTTGCCGAATTTATCATGATAATAATCGACACCTTCTTCGAAGTGAATATGTGTACCTAACTGTTGAAGATAAGCAATCAATGCATCCAACTCAGTTACATCAGTTGCATCACCATCAAAAGCGCGAACAACTACTGGCGTAGGTTCAAATGATTCAGTCCAAGTCACAACTTTACCATCATTTTCCCATTTTTTACGCTCATAACGTGTGCGAAGTGCATCTTCACCTTCACCATCATCAACACCAGCTTGCGCTTTAATATCCGCAGCAAAGTTTGCAATATCGTCAGGGCTGTACGGCACATTCATGCTCGCCAACACTTCCATACGTGCTTTGGTGCGACTTGTGTTTAGTGGTGTCTCTTCAAGCCACATATAGTTTGGCATCACAGACTCAGGCACAACGGAACGAGGGCCACGCATGTGTTGGATATGCCATGCATCGGTATATTTACCACCAACACGGGCAAGATCAGGACCAGTACGTTTTGAACCCCAAGCATAGTTATGATCATAACCAGACTCAGCAGCCAAAGAGAAATGACCATAACGCTCTTTTTCATTACGGAAAGGACGAATCATTTGTGAGTGACACAAGAAACAACCTTCACGACGATAAATCGCAAATCCTTCTAACTCCAATGGTGTAAGTGGGCGAACGCCCTCAACCGCTGGTTCAGCATCATCAAGATAAAATGCAGGCACAATCTCAACAATCCCACCGACAGCCACCAAAATAGCCACAAAGACCGCCAAAATTGGCAAACTTTGTTCGATGGTATCATGAGGAATGCCTCGAATCATACCTTTATTATCACGTTTTTCTGCCATTATCGTCTCCTATGCTTTGGCTGCGGCGCTAAGCGTTACATTTGTACCCGCTTTTACTGCACCAACAGTTTTTAGTGTATTAAATAGCATAATGCAGAAGCCACAGAACACGAGGAATCCACCCAATGCACGTAATGCGTAGAAAGGATGCATAGCAGCAACAGAGTCAGCAAAGGTATAAACCAAGTTGCCGTACTGATCAAATGCACGCCACATCAAACCTTGCAATACACCAGAACCCCACATTGCTGTGATATAAAGAACAGCACCTGTTAAGTGAACCCAGAAATGCATGTTCACAAGTTTTGCTGACCACATTTCAGTGTTCCACATACGTGTAATCATGTGATACATCGCGCCAATCGCGATCATTGCATTCCAACCCAAAGCACCTGAGTGAACGTGTCCAACAGTCCAATCAGTGTAGTGAGAAAGTGCATTCACAGATTTCGTACCCATCAATGGGCCTTCAAATGTAGACATACCGTAGAATGCTAATGCCACAACCATAAAGCGCATAACAGGGTCTGTGCGTAGTTTGTCCCAAGCACCAGACATGGTCATCATACCGTTAATCATACCGCCCCATGATGGGAAGATAAGCGCGATAGACATACCAGCACCAAGTGAAAGCGTCCAGTCAGGAATTGCAGTGTAGTGAAGGTGATGTGCGCCCACCCATACATATAAAAATGTTAATGACCAGAAATGTAGAATCGACAAACGATAAGAGAAAATCGGACGGTTAGCGTGTTTTGGTACGAAATAATACATCACACCAATAAAACCAGCTGTTAAGAAGAAACCAACGGCATTATGTCCCCACCACCATTGCGTCATTGCATCATGAATGCCCGCATAAGCAGAATAAGAGAATGTCATGTCAATTGGAATACACATACCATTAAACACAAAAATATATGTTACCATGAACAACATCGTCATGAAGAACCAGTTACCCACATAAATATGTGACATTTTACGTGCCGCAATAGTACCTAGGAAACAAACAGTCATGAGCAACCATGATGATGCCATAATCAAATCAATCCACCATTCAGGCTCATGATATTCTTTAGACTGTGTCATACCCAAAGGCAGAGTTACCCACATACAAACCATGGCAATTAACCATAGCGCTACAGCAGCCCAAGCAAGTTTCTCAAAGCGCACTCGCGCATGCGAAGTATGTTGAACCATGTAAATACCTGCTGCATAAAGCAAGAATCCACCAAAACCAAAAATCACAGTGTTGGTATGCACTGGGCGTAAGCGACCAAAGCTAATTTCAGCGATGTCAGCATTCAACCATGGAAAGGCAAGTTCGGATGCATTGTAAGTACCAATTAAAGTACCGATGCAACCCATAATAATGCCAGTTATGACACAGAATTTAACGATGTCATAATTATATTGTTCTTTTTCGGCTACAGAACTCACGAATTCGTTCCTCCCTCATTATTCTTTCTTGCTTCAGCCATGTTCTTCCTCACCCAAAAGAATAGAACACCAATCATG
>JAJFLD010000206.1 GCA_021772875.1 Ghiorsea sp.
GTTATTGAATCCTGCACAACGCAAGGCAATCAGTTTTACGCCAGCTGTGGCCAGTTGAGATAAAACAGCATAATCAAGACATTCATTGACGAAGATACATACTGCTTGTTCATCATGGATTAAACTTACCGTATCAAGAGAAAGTTTTGTATCTACAAAACGAATGCGATGTTGGTAATGTTGGTTGGCAGCTAAAAAATAACGTTGATCATATTGTTTGGTATTAAAAAATAAAAGTTTCATTTTTTGCCCCTCTGCTGCTGAGCTTTAATCTAGCTAGATTTATAAACGTTTTATAGTTTAATGGTGATGTGTTGGGCAGCAACGATGGCTTTTTGGCGTGCTTGTTCAATGGATTCACCACGGGCAAGGGCAACTGCCATGCGGCGTTTGCCATGAACTTCAGGCTTGCCAAAGAGGCGAATTTGAGTGTTGGGCTCGCTTAAAGCATCCTCTAAACCACCAAAGCCCACTTGGCTCGAATCACCTTCAACAACAATTGGGCAAGATGCTGCTGGCCCATGTTGGATGATATTGGGAATAGGTAAGCCTAAAATCGCGCGGACATGCAATGCAAACTCGGATAAGTCTTGAGAAATGAGTGTGACCAAACCTGTATCGTGAGGGCGAGGGGATACTTCACTGAAAATGGCTTCATCACCTTTAATAAATAGCTCCACGCCAAACAAGCCATAACCACCCAAAGCTTGAGTAACTTGAGCTGCAATGTGTTGCGCAGCTTTTAGAGCTGCATCCGACATAGCTTGGGGCTGCCATGATTCGCGGTAGTCACCATCCACTTGCAGATGACCAATAGGCAAACAAAAGGATGTGCCATCGCGGTGACGAATGGTGAGCAGCGTGATTTCATAATCAAAATCAACAAACCCCTCAACAATCACTTTGCCTTTACCTGCTCTGCCGCCTTCTTGGGCATAATGCCAAGCTTCTGGGATTTGAGCTTCTGATTTGACGACGGATTGTCCCTTGCCTGAAGAGCTCATGATGGGTTTGACTACACAAGGCAAACCAATGGTGGCAATGGCTGCTTCAAACTCAGCCAAGGTGCTGGCAAATTGGTAGGCGGATGTTGGTAAAGCTAATGTTTCAGCAGCCAGGCAGCGAATACCTTCGCGATTCATGGTGAGCTGAGTGGCCCGCGCAGTAGGAATGACGTTAAAACCTTCGGATTCAAGCTCAGCCAAGGTATCTGTGGCGATGGCTTCGACTTCAGGCACAATCAAATGTGGTTTTTCAGCTTCGATCAGAGCTCTAAGCAGTTCACCATCAAGCATGTCAACAACATGACTGCGATGTGCCACTTGCATGGCGGGGGCATTTTCATAGCTGTCCACAGCAATCACTTCCACACCTAAGCGCTGCAATTCAATGGCCACTTCTTTGCCCAATTCACCAGAGCCAAGCAACATCACACGTGTTGCAACCGCTGTTAAGGGTGTACCGATTTGTATATTCATGATTGGTTGTCTCACTTTTAGTTTATGGCATGATTTTTAGCGCAGAGTACGCAGAGATATACAAAGAGACAATGCTTGATGGGCTTTAGTCTTGGCGTTAGGCCATAGCTATTGAAGAAATCACTGCATGAATTTTAAAAGCAATCAAAGCAGGAAAAATAATCCCTTGTACCATCTATATTTTTGTCGTTATGTTTCGCGGCAAGTAAAAACAGAAGCGGTATCTGCAAATAAGTATGATATGATTTACAAAGGAGATAAAAATATGAAAAAACCATTGCTATTGTTAGCATCAATGTGCTTTTTTGGGATGAGTGCTACTGCAGCACCTGAAATTCCTGAAGGCATGGGTGTTTTACCAACGGAAGTTCCTGTACCTGCCAATAATCCGATGAGTGATGCAAAAGTTGAATTGGGTAAAAAATTATATTTTGAACCAGCTGTATCCAAAAGTGGCGAATTTTCTTGTAACTCTTGCCACAACCTTGGCACTTGGGGCGTAGATAACCAAAAATTCTCAATTGGACATATGTGGCAACGTGGTGGGCGGAATGCACCTACAGTGTTGAATTCTGGCTTTTGGAGTAAACAATTTTGGGATGGTCGTGCACCTTTGTTAGAAGATCAAGCCAAAGCCCCACCTTTAAATCCAGTGGAAATGGCTTCTGATAGCGCAGATGCTGTGATGACACGTTTAAAAAATGCAGGTTATGAACCAGAGTTTAAGGCTGTATTTGGCCCCAATGCTCTTAGTTTTGACAATATGGCCAAAGCGATTGCGGCATTTGAACGTACTTTGACTACACCTAACGCACCTTTTGATAAGTTTGTGACAGGTAAAGGCACGATTTCAAAGGCAGCACAACGTGGTATGAAAAAAGTTGCAGAAGTAGGTTGTACTTCTTGCCATTCAGGTCCGTTGTTCACCAGCAATGCTTTTGTACCATTCATGCATGGTACGGATACAGGCTTGAAATCTGTAACAGGCAAGGATGAAGATGATCATGTGTTCCGTGTTCAATCTTGGCGTAATGTTGCAATGACAGCGCCTTATTTTCATGATGGTTCGGCTGCAACATTGGCTGAGGCAGTGAAAATCATGGGTAAAGTACAACTTGATACCGATCTTTCGAAAAACGATATAGCAGATATTGTTGCATTCTTAGAAACATTAACGGGTGAATCCCCCGTTGTGACTTTCCCCTTGTTGCCACGTCCTATGGATAAAGCATTGGATTGGAAAGAATAAACACGCTTTTTTAAAGCAGTAAAAATCTTAAATAACATCGCGGTATGGCATTGTGCTTGCCGCGATGTTTTTGTTTGGACATGATACACCTTATGACAAATATCCCTACGCGCCAAACATTACAAACTGCCCATGTAAAAAAAGCGCCCATGCAAATTGTGATGGTGATTCTTCCCGTCTGGCTTGTGAGCTTAGTTCTATCTTTTGCAATGCCTTTTACAGGTATTTTTTTCTCTTTGGTTGCGATGCTGGCTTTGTTCACCTTACCTTTTAAAGCAAGAGAAGGTGCTTGCCCAGCATGTGGCACAAAAAAACTTTTCCCGTTTTCTGGTTTTGGTGGCATCTGTAAAGGTTGTGGCCATGAACTTGTGCTCAGAGATAATATGATACATTTGTTGGAAGAAAAACCTAAACGCGCGCGTACAGGCTCTGGTCGGAGCAATCGTTAGCAATCAAGCAAAGTTCTTGTATGGTTCGGCAAAATTTAAGGTGGGTTTATCATGAGTGTAGAGCAAGTTTTACAGGCACGCAGCGAAGGGAAATGTGAACTTTGTGCGGCAACTGACGATTTAAGTGTTTATGAAGTACCATCTAGCCCAAGTGAGGGTGCAGAGAGTTGTGTTTTGCTTTGTGATACCTGCAAAACGCAAATAAAAAACCCTGAGCAAGTTGATGTGAATCACTGGCGTTGTTTGAATGATAGCATGTGGAGTGCTGAGCCTGCGGTGCAAGTATTGGCATGGCGTATGTTGACACGTTTGAGTGGTGAAGGTTGGCCACAAGATTTGCTTGATATGATGTATTTAGAAGATGATGTTAAAGCTTGGGCAGCAGCATCTGCTGAAGGCCAAGATGCTGCTGATGTAGTGGTTCACCGAGATAGCCATGGCGCAATTTTAGAAGCTGGTGATACGATTACCTTGATTAAAGACTTGGTGGTTAAAGGTGGTGGTTTTACGGCCAAACGTGGCACAGCAGTGCGCGGTATTCGTTTGGTCGCCGACAATGCAGGTCATATTGAAGGCAAGGTTAATGGTCAGACAATTGTGATTTTAACCGAGTTTACGAAAAAATCTTAGTGGGTTTATTTTAATGATGAGGTGAGCCAGTTGTGGTAATCACGACTAGTTTTTGCATCCAAACAAATGATTTCTGGTGTGTCGTAAGGATGATTGGCCTTTAACCATGCAATGACTGCTTTGAGATGCGTTTTGTTGGTTTTGATTTGGAGATAAAACTCTTCTTCCCTACACACATCCCCGTGCCATAGATAAAATGAAAGACCAGCAGCAGATATCTGAATACAAGCTGCAAGTTTTGTTGTTAGTAAACCTTGAGCAAGGTTTTCGGCTGCTTTTTTAGTATCTACACTTGTAAGGATGACTTTGAGTGCTTTCATAAAGCTTGTTTGATAGCTGCTACACGCTTGCGATTCACGCCGAAATCAGAGCGACCGATACGAGAAGCAGAACGCATGTGAACCAACTGCGTGTCCGCATCATATCTTAGCTCTACATCATCAACATAATGAAAAACTGAAGTTGTAAAGGTTGTATGGATATAGTTTTTTTGTTCAGTTTTAATAACACCACCTTGGGCAAGAATAACTTCTTTTATCCTATCCATGCTCGTGTTGAAAGGTTCCACATAGTGTTGTTTATCGTTGTTTGTATGTGCTTCGCTACAAACACAATTGGGAGAATCGGGGCAGGGGCGTAAAACTTTGTTTCCTAGGCCTAAGTTGCCAGGCGTTTTTTGTGACATGACCGCCATTACGATATAAGCAAGTAAACCAAGGGTCAGTAAGATACCTATTGAAAATAACACTGTTTTCATGTTTTGAATCCTCCAAGTAATCTTTCTTTATCTTTTTTTGTAAGCTTGTTGACCACCAAGTGATAAGAGTCATCTATCATTTTATGCACCAAATCTTCAGGCACTGAACCATCTAAAAGTACACTGTTCCAATGTTCTTTATTCATGTGGTAGGCAGGCGTGATGCCATCATACATAGAACGCCAAATGATGGCCTCATCAGGATCACATTTGAGGTTGATGCCGATATCACCAATCAAGGCAAACATCTTTTTCATCACTTTATAAACCACCACATCTTCACCAAAAGGATAACTTTTAGCAGCACCCTTTTTGGCGAGAAGATAAGCTTCGATGTGTGGTGGTGTTTGGTATTTCATTGACCATACCTTTCCATAAATGCCCTAATTTGCATAGAGTTTGTCCATGACCACGATTCGATTCAACAAACCCTTTGATGTTATGACACAATTCAGTGCCCATGAGGGTAAACAAACACTTGCCGACTTTATTGCCATAAAAAAGGTATATCCAGCAGGACGTTTGGACAGGGATAGTGAAGGTTTGTTATTGCTCACTGATGATGGCGCTCTACAAAATCATATTTCACATCCCAAACATAAATTGAAAAAAACCTATTGGGCACAAGTGGATGGCCTGATTACCAGCCAAGCCATTATGCAGTTACGCGCTGGTGTGATGCTTAAAGATGGTAAAACCAAACCTGCACAAGCTGAAATTATGGAAGAACCAACATGGCTTTGGGCGAGAAATCCACCAATTCGGGAGCGGGCGAATATCCCAACTTCTTGGTTGCGTTTGGAGATCAGTGAAGGGCGGAATCGACAGGTGCGTCGTATGACAGCTGCGGTGGGATTTCCTACCTTACGTTTGATTCGTTATGCCATTGGGCCAATCACTTTGGATGGGTTGCCTCTGGGGACAACGGATGTTGTGGATGAAAGTATGTTATGGTCGTTGTTTCCAAAACAGAAAGTGCAGCCTTACAAGAGAAAAGTTTATCCGCGCTAAAGAGGGTGTTTAAGCTTCAGGCCAGATACTTTTGCGTTGCACACCTTTTTTCTCATCCAACATATCGCGATACAAATATTCTACTTTTGTTCTTGCCCAAGGGGTTTTGCGTAGAAAAGCCAAGCTGGATTTGATGGATGGATTGTTATTAAAACAACGTACTTTGACATGAATGCCTAACTCACCCCAGCCATAAAAGGAAACGAGCTCGTTGAGCATCATCTCTAAAGTGATACCATGCATGGGATCGTTATGTTGATGCATCAGAAAGCTTTATGGTCAAACGCGTAATTGAATTGGAGCAGGTAAAGGTTAACACCAGCATTGCCTTTGGTGAAACCGCCATTGGATAAGTGGCGAGCTTTGAGAATCATGGCCCATTGATGGGATAAGCGTAAACCTACACCAGCAAAGGAATTAAATTCAAAAGCAGTGGCTAAGCGGTCTATGCTTCCAGGATTAGAGAAAAAATGTGGCCCAAAACCCATTTCAGCAAATACTTTACCCGCAGGGGTTGCCATGTCGTCACTGCGAAGCATGAAATTTGCGGATAGATGGTAGGCTCGAGCACCTGTTTTTTTCCATGTGTTTGTAGCAAAACCAAGGTCTAAATATGGCTCGCTGAAATAATCTGCAAGAAAATCAGGTGGTGTGATATGTTGAATCATATCCAGTTGCAACCATGAATTTACCCCCGTGCCATGGCCATAAGTGATAGCCATTTCTTCAGGATTAAAATCATAGGCATGTGCTGTTTGGGCAGGTGCCAAAGTGATGAGCAGCATAAAAAGTATAGCGTAGTATTTTAAATATTTCATAGTTGGTAAATCGAATGATGAAGCGAGGTCTTACAAAAGGCTACACTTTATTTGTCTATTTAAATGCTAGAGATATGCCATTAGGTTTTGTTATAGATGAAGGCTAGCTTTAGTGCATAAATTTTCATCCAATACGAAGGAGGATTGATATGGCTAGGCCACTTAAAATTTTTATGCGCGGAAAAAGTATCACTTTATTACAAGAGGTGTTGCGCCGTTTGGGTTATGTCATTGAAGATCAGCGCGGCTTGTTTGGTACAATGACAAGGGATGCCGTGAAAAGTTTTCAAAAGCAGCGTGATTTAAAACCCACAGGCATAGTTGATGATGCTTTGATGCAGCAAATGACACATGGACAAACCTTTGTGCAACCAGCAGCTCAGATAGCGGTTGAAAACAAGGATGTTTCAGTGGATCAAAGGCAATGGCATGCTTTGGTTCATTTATTGGTGAGCAAAGGGGTGATTGAAGCAGGCGAGCTGGAAGCTATGATGGATAAGGTAAAACCTACAGGTTTGTAATGCTCCTTCGGCCAACATTCACACAACATCTTGCAAAGCAGTTGCTTGATTGCAAACACATCAATCTGATGAGTCCTCATGGTCAAGGACGCAGGCGCACGCTCGACGATATTAACCAAGTATTACCTACACATGTTGATGTATTCCAAGTGGATTTAAAGCGAGAGCAGAATGGCTATGATTGTTTGCGTTTGCATCTAGAGGCACACGAGGAAAACAAACAAGGTATTGTTATTTTACATAATTTTTATGGTTCTGGAGCAGTGAAATCTTCATTGTTTCAAGCTTTGCAACAGTTTGGTTTATTATGTGTTTCTGAAGATCTTGTTTCCTCTGAGCATGGCAATCATAAACATGATTTTATCAATGTGATGTTGCCTGCCATCACTAAAGCTGAGTTGATGCTTGAATTTGCATACCGCGAATTACCGCTTCATCAACATGCATACTCAGGGTTTGCTGATTGGTTGCTTCTACAAGATAAGCCGTATTCACGCTTGGATGAGCTTGCAGATGATTGGTATCAAAAAGAATTGTGGCAAGCTTGAGCAAACAACGCAAAATCATTCATGTTGATATGGATGCATTTTTTGCATCCGTTGAGCAACGAGACAACCCTGATTATCGTGGTAAAGCATTGGTGGTAGGAGGTTTGCCCAATAGTCGTGGTGTGGTGGCAGCGTGTAGTTATGAGGCACGCAAGTTTGGTATTCACTCAGCCATGCCTTGCTCGCAGGCATATCGATTATGCCCAACATGTTTGTTTGTGCCACCTCGATTTGAGGCCTACCGTGAAGTATCTGTTAAAATTCGTGAAATATTTTGGCGTTATGCATCTCAAGTAGAACCGCTATCACTTGATGAAGCATATTTGGATGTGACATATACCGAATCTTTTGGTGGTTCGGCGACAAAAATTGCGCAAGCCATCAAACGCGACATATTAGCAGAGACACATCTCATTGCATCAGCAGGCGTTTCGTACAATAAATTCTTAGCTAAAATTGCTTCTGGTATGGATAAACCAGATGGTTTATTTGTGATCAAACCCAAAACGGGTGAATTATTTGTGGAAAGCTTAGCCGTAGGGAAGTTTTTTGGTATTGGCCCAGCCACAGAAAAGAAAATGCACCAGCATGGTATTTATACAGGTAAGGATTTAAAAGCCCAGTCTTATGAAAAATTAAAGCAACTTTTTGGGAAATCAGCTGATTATTATCAGCAAATTGCAAGAGCAATTGACCTGCGACCCGTGCGCAGCTCACGCCAACGCCACTCCTTAGGCAAAGAAATAACTTTCGCCCAAGATATTATCAGTATTACACAACTCATTGATCACTTGGAATCGTTGGCAGAAAAGGTGTTTAAACAGCTTCAACATCATGAGCTTTCGGCAAAAACCATCACCATCAAAATAAAATACACCAATTTTAAACAGGTGACGCGTACACAAACACAGCCTAAAGTCATCACGAATTTAAGCAGCATGAAGGCTGTGATTCCTTCGCTCTTGGCTTTGACGGATGCAGGCCACGTCCCCGTTCGTCTTGTTGGAATCACAGTCAGTGGTTTTATTCGAGATGATGAAGGCCAGCAGAAAAAGGTAGGAAGAAGTGATATGCAGCTTAATCTCAAGTTGGATTAAGCTTAAGCACCTTATCAGCTTTCCATTGGTATGCGTTTTTAAAAAGGGTTTTAGCTACCTATGCCTAAAATTTCACGGGCACGTGTGGCAGCTTGAACACGGTTGGTCACTTCCATCTTAGATAAAATATCACTGATATATTGTTTTACGGTTCCTTCGCTGAGAAAAGTACGTTCAGAGATTTCATGATTGCTGCAGCCATCTACGAGGCAATGCAAAATTTCAATTTGTTTTTGAGAAAATTTAAGTGTTGAAGTGCCGACAACGCTGGTTGGGAAAAAACATTGGCCTGCAAGAACTTGTTCAATAGCCGCTTGTAATACAGTCACATCATTTACTTTTGATACAAAACCAGCAGCACCTGCATCCAAGCAAGACTTAATGGATTCAAGGTTATCGCTAGCCGACACGACAAGTATGGGCACTTCAGGCCACAGACGTGCAATTTTAGCCACACTATCTATACCGTGCATGCCGGGCATTCTTAAGTCTAAGAGCAACAGTTTTATTGCTTTTGGAGATTCAAGTATGGTTTCAACCTCAGTATAATCACCAGCTGTCAGGATAGTGGTCGTACCCAATTTTTCTAAGACTACCTTGATAACTTCACGGTATAAACCATGATCATCAGCAATAAGGATCATAATAACTTCCTCCATGTTCGCGCAAAGCAGTATAATCAATACCTTTAGTTAATGCAAATAGCTAACTCTTGGCAATGATATGCCGCTTTGTTTTTCGGTATTGTTTGCACATGACAGATTTCTGCAAGGTTTTCATCAACTTAAACCCTTTAAGTTGGAAGATTTTTCTACAGAAGTCGGTGATGAATAAAGCAGAGTCTAATGAACATGTGGTTAGAGCAGAACCTATAACATGAACTGCAACCAACCAAGTGTGCATCAGACGATTGCATGGTAATACAGGAGAAGACAATGGGAAAAACTGAAAAAATGATAGGTTTGTTTGTTGTTTCATATGAAATCACAGAAGAGACTTTGGGTTCGCCTAAGTTTACAGTGATGTTGGCTGTGAATACGCCAGAAGAAAAGGTGAGTGGCACAGGCCAGATTACGACAGGAGGGGTAGAGAGCCCAAATCCTATCAATACAACACTGAGTGGCACATATACTTATATGGCGACAATGAAAAATGTGCAGATTCTTATTAAAGCAACAGGTTCAGGGCATATTGGTTCACCCGTGCAACCACTAGAAGGTCAAAATGCTGATCTCATGATGGTGCTTGATGATAACTGGCAGTCTGGAACGGCAAATTATAAATATATCAACAACAATGGGCAGTGGATAAGTGTAGAGGGTGCACAAGTACGTGTGGTTAACGCATCACTACAAGCAGCTTAACTAACGATAACCATAAAGATGAATCGCCGCATAGCTTGATGAGGCGATTCATCAAGTGGTTTGAACGTTCAAATAACATAATCAGAATACATCCTTTAGCCAAATAAGACATATTTCAAACTTCAAAGTGCAAACATTTGTGGTGGTGTATGCTAAGTATTTTGTCTGCATTGGATGTGTTTCACATTTGCGACTTCTTTTTGCCAAGCGTTCGGTTAAACTTCTCATTT
>JAJFLD010000207.1 GCA_021772875.1 Ghiorsea sp.
ATTTTGTGCGACATGCATCCATCACGTCATACGTTTCTTGCGGCAAACGGCCTGTATCCAATGTGATTACTCTGATCTCGAGATCATGTTTTGCAATCAAATCCAACAGCACCACGTCTTCTGCACCAAAGCTACAAGCAAACACAACTTCACCTTGATACTCAGCACTTGCTTGTTTAAGCAACGTTATAGTTTGTTCTACCTTATCCAACACAACATCCACCTTTCTTCATCCATACGTCAAACCAATCATAGGCCACCAAAACTCCACCATGATTAAAAACAATAACAGTGCCGAAACAGAAAGCACCATACCATATTTCAGCATATCTGCCGACTTCACATAGCCACTGGCAAAAATCATCGCATTGGGTGGTGTCCCCATGGGTAACATAAAAGCAAACCCCGCGATAATACCAATGGTTAAAGCCATGAACTCAGCATCTATTTGCGCTGCAATACCCACAGGAATTGCAATGGGCAAAACAATCGCCACAGCCGCGGCATTGCTCACTGTCTCCGTGAAAATCAAAGTAATCAACACCAACAAAGCAATCAAAGCCAAACCCAATAAGTCGCCAGGAATCAAATGGTGCGCCAACCAAGTTGCAGCACCTGTATCCGAAAGGGCTTTGCCAATAGCAATGGCGCCGCCATACATCAGGATAACACCCCATTGCACATGCCGCTCAATTTCAGACCATCGCACCAAACGAAATGTAAACATCAATACCACACTCACCAGTGCAATACTGGCCAAGGCATCAGCATGACCCGCAAACATCCACGCTACGACAGTACCTAACATCAACACACTCATCAACCAAGCTTTCAGCGTAAAACCACCCAGTTCTAAACGGCGCTCAGCAAACACCTCTTGCACGGTTTGCATATCAAGATTCACGCGTGAAGTCATGCGATTTAACAACCATGCAGCAATCATCAACACACCTATGACCAAAGGGAAAGCAGCCAATGTCCACTGAAAAAATGAAAAACTTTTACCCGTCAGCTCATCAACCAATGCCAAAGCCAAAGGACCGCGCGCCCCACCCAGCAATGTCGCCACCCCGCCAATGATTGCCCCCCATGCCAAAGCAAAAAAAATGGCCTGAGCATAGATATGTCCTTTTTTCAAACCCAAGCTGCGTACAATTTCCCAAGCGATTGGTAGAAAAAGTGCTGCCACGGCATGTTCAGGCATGATACAAGCCATCAACGCAGGCAGCAGTAACATCGCCATTAAAATACGTTTCGCACTGTTCCCGGCATATTTTAGCGCCATCAATGCCAAACGTTCGGAGAGTCCGCTTTGCATCACACCTGCTACCAACATAAAGGCCCCAAGGATGAAAAATACAGCGGGGTTACCAAAAAACTTAAACACTTCCCCTGCGCCAAACACACCAAATATGGGTAGTAAAGCAATGCCCAAAAGGGAAGTAATCGCCAGTGGTAAAAGCTGGGTTACCCACAAGACCAGACACAAAACAAAAATGAGCAACGATCGGTAACCTGCTTCGGATAGGCCCTCAGGTATAGTGGAGCCCATAGCAAAAAAGAAAAGCAAGGTAATCACAAGCATTGCAACAAAAGGTTTCGCTTCTGCCACAGCTAATTGGTGTATAGGTTTGGATGTCTTTTCTTGCGCATCACGCACACGCAAAAAACGACGCACACCATCTAACCAGCCATCAATATGCCGCCCAATCGAAGATACACCCCAACGGGTTACCAATGTTGCTTTTCGACTGCTATCCAGTACACCACTTTCCATTGGTGTCAGCACTCTACCCATATCACGCAAGCGATGGCCAGGAAGGCCTGAAGCTTCAATCAATTCATACTGTTGCAGCAATACATTCTCAATGGCATCCAAGGTTGGAATCATCTGCTCAGCCAGCGGCGTTCCAGGCAATGGCCGAAAAGGAATCAGCAAGGGTACAACACCTTTTTCCACCAACGCTTTCATGCCTGCAATTGTATTATTCTCAGTTTCCAAACCCACTATCAAATGACTAACAACAGTGCCTGGGCGAAATATTTTGCGGGCATGTTCAAGGGCACGCCATACAGCGTCTTGCCCACCCAAATCTTGTTTTCCTGGGCAGACTTCGGCAAAACGACTTTCATCAAAGACTTCAAGATTACAAATGAAAATATCCAACCCCGAAGCATACAGGGCATCAATCACGGTTAAATCTTTCGGCGCTACTGTTTCTAAAGCAATTTGCCTATGTCCCAAATGACGACGCAGCAGGGCAATGACAGGTAACAGTTGTGATAGACCGACATCATCACTTGGCGAAAAACCATTATATAAATAAACCGTATCAACTTCCCGTTCTGCAAGTGCTGCCAAAACCACTTCAACCAATTCAAGCGGGTCACGCAAAGGTGGTTGAGCATCATTGAGCATGGAGTCGTATTGGCAATAGGCACAAGCTTTATCTTGCTGGGCAAAAAAACCGCAGCCCATAAACGGCTGCAAAATAAGCAGTTTATCATGCAATGAGGCAAAACTGCCCATGCGTGAACCTTTGCGGGTTAGTTTTTTATAAAATTCAGGCGCTTGAACAAGTTCAACCACTTCAATTTCACCGCCACATTCCAAGGTTGCTTTGTTTCCTTCAAGTGATTGCAAAGAAAATCCGCTATCTTGGGTATAAGGAAGACCCACAGGCACTGAACAAAAATGACCACTGGGCAAACGTAAATCAAGCACAGTTTCTACACCATTGGTTTGTGCCAACCAGCGTGAAGCACCCTTCAAACCATCGGGCAGCGCCAGACCACGGCTCACCAAAGATAATTTGGTGCGCCCCGGATTGGAGAAAGGATGAAGATCATCTTGCATGCTTTTCTTTAAATGGCTGATATTTTTTCAACCACAATACGCCACTGCGTATCAGAAAGTTGTTCTTTGAGGTGTACTTTTTGCCCTTGTTCCTCCAAAGACAATGGTACATTTTCAATGGGCTCACCATCATCAAGAATGACTTCCAATTGTGCCCCTATAGACATGGTTGAAAGTTTAATTTTTGTTTTGACAAAATTCATAGGACAAGCCACACCAGATAAATCCAAAGTGATTATATTTGTATCACTTTCTGGCTTTGTTTCTTCAACCTTGGCGACTGCCACGTCAGGCACTGCGGCAAAACGTTTCTCGGCCAAAGCCAACCATGCCACTTGCGCATCACGAAGCTTAAGTATGCCAGCACCAGGCTCTGAGAAATCAATGCTCATCATCGCACCTTGTACGGCATTAAAATGTTTACTCACCTCTGCATCTGTTGAAGCATGTCCAAGCAACAAACCAAAAACCTCGGCATCATCTTCAGGCGCTTCGCCAAAGGGCACCAAAAATGCTCGCGCCAAAGAAATAGTAGAGCGACGTAGTGCACCTTGGGCATCTGTCCAGAACATGGCATCGATATGTGCCTTGGCAATCATCAACTCATATTCAGCTTCAGAAATCAAAGCATCAGACATACTCAATACCGCACCAGCACATTCACCTTTTTTATTGCCTTTGGTGTTAAAAGCTTCGTTTTCGCTCCAGTCGTAAATCAAACCATCCACTTCACCGACATCGGCTTTAAACGGTGCTAAAATATCAGCCAAACCTTCTTTGCCCAAACGCGCTGCCCAATCATGCACAGACTCTTCATTTTGACGTGTATCTTTATAACTATTCAACACAGCAATGCCTGCCTCAGGCGCATGTTTGGCTGGAATGGCTTCGGAAGCAAAGGCAAACGGCTGCCCTGCAACACCAGAACCACCAACGTGCAACTGATAATGGGGCACGGCTTGACCCGCCACTTTTTTCGCCATGCCATGAAAACCCAAATCAGCAATATGATGACGGCCACAAGAATGCTGGCAACCTGATGCTTTCACTGTGATACCAGCTAACGTTTTATCTTGTTTTAAATCAACCATCAATGGCTGCAATGCTGCTGCCAAACCACGGCTTGATGTGATGCCCAATCTGCATGTTTCTGTACCAGGGCACGCTGTAATATCTGAAATACCACGTGCATACGAAGCACGAATATCGGCATTACCCAAAATTTCAATCACATCATCCACTTTTGATGGATCCACATCCACAATCACCATGCCCTGCTCTGTGGTTACGCGTAATTCATCCGTGCCACCCAAACGAGCAGCTTGTGCCACAGCACGACATTGCAACGGTGTTAAATCACCACGAAAGATATTAAGCAACACAGCCAATTTACCATTATGCTGTTGTACAATCCCATCTTCAGAAAACGGCATCACATCCGTTGGCGTACGCCAGTTGGTATCGGCATAGGTTACAGCTGTTACAGTTTTTTCAATTACGGCACGTTGTTTTTTGTATTCTTCAATAAAACCTTCTGCACCTAACTTCTGCATCACATATTTCATGCGTGCTCTAGCGCGGCGTTTACGATCTGAGAATTTGAAATGAATGCGCATCAAGGCTTCGCCCACCACCAACACTTCTGATTCTTCAATAAATGATTCCAACGCAATGGCTTGTACAGGCTGCGATGATAAGCCACCCGCTGCCCACACTTTAAAACCTGCTTTACCATCTTTGTGAGTGGCGATAAAACCAATGTCATGCATGCCTGATAAACCACAATCGGTTTCACAGCCTGAAAAAGTCACTTTAAACTTACGTGGGAATTGTTGTGCCAAAGGATGGCGCAAGAAATACTCTGCAAACTTAGCTGCATGCGCAGTCACATTGGCATGTTCTGCGGGGCATTTGCCCGCTAAAAAACAAGTTGAAACATTACGCACAGTATTACCACATGCTTCACGTGTCGTAATGCCTGCGGCATCGAGTTTACGCAAGAAAGGCACTACATTTTTCAAAGCTACAAAGTTGGCCTGAATATCTTGGCGGGTAGTAATGTGTGCAACCTTTTCAGGGGCTTGTGTCAGTGTGCCATCTGTTGGCAGCTCACCTGCATACAACTCCACACATTCACCCAACACTTCCAATTGGGCTGGTGTTAATACGCCTCCCGGCAATTTGGCGCGCAACATTTGCACACCTTCCTGCCGCTGGCCATACACACCCATTTGCAAGCGAAATGGCGTAAAACGTTCTTCCGCCATAGTGCCTGCTTTAAATGCTTGATAACCCGCCTCAAACTCATCTACATCTGTTGTTTCTGTAAACTTATATGTTGTCATAACGACCCCTTTATTCAAACCACAAAGACACAAAGACACAAAGGCTCGAAGTTTCAGGCAATCTTTGTCTTTTTCCTTCATAATCTAAGTTTTCCAAATGCTTTCCACCAAAACACCGCACACTTTAACTCTTTGTGCCTTCGTGTCTTTGTGGTTACAAAAAATTATTCGCCGAACTTCAATTCACAGGCTT
>JAJFLD010000208.1 GCA_021772875.1 Ghiorsea sp.
GTCGCATTAGCAATGCACCAAACACAATAATCCCTAGGCACATGTCTACTACTCTCCATACTTCAATATTTGACGTAGTCAAAATGATCCCTAGTTGACTAGGCCCTCCGCTCCCAATAAGGACTCCGACAACCCATCCTAAACGGTAGGCTCTTATAAGCATCCAGACCGCAAACAGAGGTGCCGAAGCAATCAACAGAACTATGGAAACACCCAAGTCTCCGGAAAATAAGAATGTAGCCATAAAATTCTAAGCCATTAATACGAATCCGGCAATTGCAATTTTAACGGGCAAAGGAAAGGCCGATAGCTCTTCTCCATTTTTTTGAATTACGCTTTCATCGGCCTCATTGCTTAATGTTTGAATCTTAGGGCTTTCTTGCCTGCTATCTTTTTGATCTACTATTTTTCGACTTCGATCATTATTCGCTTGTGAATCAATACCATGCTTCACTGGTGTTTCGCCTGCGTTTTGTTTACCATCTTCCTGCACTATTCTCAAAGTACACTCCGCTCCAATGCCAAGCAGCTTGTCACGCAAAGCCTTTGCATTTTTCTGCGAATAAGATTTTTTAAGCGCTATCCGCTTACCTGATAAAATTCGCCCTGCCTTCTCATCGCTGATTTGAAACAGTAATGCAAGAGAGGCACGCACCAAATCTTGCTCAAAACCATCCATAGGCATCCCACTTAAAATAATTCGAAACTGTTTTTCCATTCCGCTACCCTCCCCACCCTTACCGTTAATCGATAACAGCTATACAATACAGCCCTTATTTATTCACTTCTACCGTCTCTAGCTTTCTATATTTCAGCGATGGAATACGGTCTGGTTCTTTTAAATGAAAATACAACACGCCCAATTCAACAGGTGAACTGCTTGTGATTGCAGCACCATTCTGCTCGTATATAGTACGAAGATTGCCATTAAGCTCGTCCAAAGGACCTCTTGCATATAGCTTGAAACGCAACTCATTCACAGTTTCACCTTCTGAGGAGACCCCCACGCCACCAGCCCTGCTAGACAGTGTCATGTCATTAATCGAACCCTCAAAATTGAATATCCCTTCCAACTGCTCAAGTGAGGCACTCTTCACCATAGGAGATTTTAGTGCCCAAAATTTTCCATCGCCTGTGATTAAACCGGTATTTAAGCCTACCCTAGCTGATACAGTTCCAGCCAATCCGTCAGAGAAAAAATTATCGACAATAAAACTTATATATCCCGCCGCCTCATTATAAAAAAGCGTGAGGTTGAGAGATGGCATGGGGCCAATAAATACAGGCATACTTTCCATCTCTCTTCCTGAAAGTTTCACCTCTTCTTTTAACTGCCTGTCATCCCATGTTCCACTCATGTTGCCTTTCGCAGTGATAGAACCAGGAAGCCTGTATTTATCCACTAAATAATCAGGCAGCTGATTGATTTCCAAGGTGTGTTTCATCTCTATGTATCGGTTCTTCGAATAATACGCGCCTTTCGCGTTCTTTTTGTTCTGACCCATCCCAACATAAAGCGACTCTACTTTCCAAATATCGTTTCTATTTATCGAGTGCTTCACCTTTATCGATGCATCCAAATCAGGGAGATTTACGGCAGAAGTAGCTTCACCAACAAACATGCTCAACCCTGACAGCGACAACGAGCCTGTGACGGAAACGCCAGCACTTGCCTGTAAAAGGTTATGAATGCTGACAGATACTTTTGCCCGTTTCGCTTTATAAGACACATGCTCAATATTATTACTATCCAAGTTTAGCTGAACTGTAGGGTTCCTAAAAACACCTTTCACTGACCCTGAAAGCAGTGCTCTGCCATTACTCTTCAGGCCTGTAGTTTTCCCCTGCCATAGTGCTGATGAAATCGGCAGATTCGCCAAAAAAATCAAATTATACTGACTGTTCCATAGTGCAATATCCCCAGAAACAAACAGCTCTTCAGTTCTGTCTTCTGAAGCAATATAGGTACTCATAGAACCAAGTTGCGACCAGTTAGGGTTAGGTCGGAACTCAATATCAAACTTGTACTTGTTAGCAGGCACTGTAAAGCCGCCGACCTGCACGTCGTCATTCGCCGTCAAGTTCCCAGTGAAATAAAAATAACCATCAGCATCAATAAATGATGAGATATCTATTTGTGAGGAATTAAATTTAACAATCGCATTTTTTATGCTTAGGTAATAAATGGGGACAAATGCTTCTATGTACAAAGGATCAGATTCTGGGAGCCCTAAAAAACCAGCTAATACTCCGCCCGAATTTTCAGAAAATTTTGCATATGCTTGAATCTTAGGTGCTTCTTCACCCTTCGCATTCGAACCTCTGCTTCCCATTTCTTCTTCAAGGCCTCTGACGTCTTGAAGGGTAAGATCGAGGCTCAACACTTCACTCAAACCTTCCACTACATAGTGCCTACTTCTTCCAACAGCATCACAGGAGCCATTCAACCTCACTTTCAACTCCTTATCACCTAATACGCGCTGTTTAAATGTAATCAAAGGAACGCTCAATTCATCTGTTGAAAGCACCGATGTGAACATGGCTTCCTGAAGATTATTCAATGTCTTAAAACTATCCTCAGGCAATGCTGAGATAGTGATAGAACGACTCTCAATGCTTTTAATTGCACAATCAATACCAACCAAATTCTCGTAGTCCCAATCTAATTTCATATCTTGTGCGGATAGCCACTCACCATTTTTATCTTTGATTATCAACTTATCAGCAGAAATCTTCAACTCTCGAATTTGAACTTCCATACCATAAATTTCAAATTCATATCCCGTCTGTTTCTCCAAAACAAACGCAATAAAAACACCGACATAATGCCTACCCTTTTCTGTCTCCATCAGAGCATATCCGCCAGCTACCAGCAGAGCCATTACCACTATCCATATCACATATTTTTTTGATGTGATCGAAAATGTTACCTTATATTCATGCATATTCGTGTATCAAAGAGCTTTCCTCGCTGCAAACAAACGAACTTTCACTTGAACGCATTTACGAGACCCAAAGCCTTGCTTCGTGGATTCATTCATTGCTCTTCCATCATCATCACCAGCAAATCAGTGGCTTCGGGGTCTATGCCTGCTTGGAAAAGAAGGGTGGTGATTTGTCCACGATGGTGGGTTTGATGATTGAATACATGTTGCAGCAAGGCGCCTAGGGGTTGCTGTTGTTTTTCTCCTTTTAGGTTTCGGTAGGCGATGTTTTCTTTGAGGGTTTGTTCAGTCCATGTTTGGCTGAAGGCGAGAATGAGCGTATCCATGTTTTGCCTTGCTGCGGTTAGGGCTTGCATGTCTTCATAAAGGATGTCGCTTAAGCTGCTGGGCATGGTCAGCTCGCGCATGGGAGCCAAGGCTTGTTTGCAAACTTTAGCCCCTGAAAAACGGCGTAACCAAAACATATCTGCCACAAGAATGTGGTTGAGCGTGCCAAGTATGGATGAGAAAAATGCGCCGCGATCTTTGGCGATGTCGGCAGCAGACAGCAGCTGCACTTTGGCATAAAGCTTTTGGTTCATCCATTGGTTGTATCTTGCCATGCGTTGCAGATATTCGAACATACTCCCCCTACTTATCCCTAAAGCTTAGCTTAGACTAAAAACCCATGTATGCAATGTATGGCTTATCGCAAGTAAGGCTAGAGCATATGTGCGTTGATATGTTTACAGACATAACTTCCGCGACAAAAATACGGCCACAGATGAAAATCTTGCATACTTATCCAGAGGCACGTTAACATACTGACAATGAAAAATTCTCTTTTCCCACTTTTTTTACTTGCCCTGCTTCCCCTGTTGGTATCTGCATGCGACACACAAGAGGCCAAACACGAGAAAAAAGCTGCCGCTAAAGCTGTTGTTGTTTTAAACGTTGCCCCCATAGATTTTTTTGATGTCATTCAAACGCTAGGCACCACCCAAGCCAATGAAGCCATCAACATCACCGCCAAAACAACAGGTACCCTTGAGAAAATAAACTTCACCGATGGTCAATATGTAAAACAAGGTGATATCATTGCTTTGCTTGATCAAGATGAAGAACAAGCCCAACTTGCAACGGCAAAAATCCAATTGGCCGAACATGAACGTGAAATCACCCGCTTGAACACATTATTAACGCGCCATGCGGCACCTGTGCGTGATTTGGACGAGCGCAAAACGCTGGCGGCAGTCACCGCTAGTAATCTCAAGGCCATACAAGCCCGCATCAATGAACTTACCCTCACAGCACCCTTTTCAGGCAAACTCGGTATTCGCCATGTCAGCAAAGGTGCACTCATCCAAGCAGGCACCATCATCACCACACTGGATCAAACCAACCCTCTCAAAATCGACTTTGCAATTCCTGCTCGGCAACTCAGCGGCATCAAGGTGGGCACTGCAATTGAAGTCGCAACTGATGTGTTGCCCCAACAAGTCATTAAAGGTTTTATTACCGCCCTTGATTCACGCATCAACCCCACCACCCGCACCATGTTATTGCGTGCAACCGTAGATAATCCTGAAAATCTATTGCTGCCAGGCATGATGGTTTCGGTTCGAATCCTCACCCATCAGCGCCAAGCCTTGGTGGTGCCTGAAGAAAGTGTCACCCAAAAACAAACACAACATTTCCTCACCCTAGTGGGCGCAAACAACACCGTGGAACAACGTGTTGTAGATATAGGGCAACGCAGATTTGGGTTGGTAGAAATTGTGTCTGGTCTAAATGCTGGCGAGAAGGTGATTGTGCGTGGTATGGGTTTTGTCAAAGCCGGAACAGAAGTAAGCATCAGCCAAACATGGGATAACATCCGCGATGCGCAATACCCACAGCAAAAACAATAATGCTGCTTTACCCATCCTTAAGACCCACTCCTCTTTTTAAGCAAGGAAAATTAAATGTGGATTTCTGATACCAGCGTTCGTCGCCCTGTGCTTGCGCTTGTGCTTAATCTGTTGCTGGTGGTTTTTGGCATACTTGCCTTTAGCAACTTACCCTTGCGCGAATACCCCGATATTGATCCACCTATTGTTTCTATCAAAACCAGTTATGCCGGCGCTTCAGCCAATGTGGTTGAATCGCGCATTACCGAAGTGATTGAAGAGCGCATTGCAGGCATTGAAGGCATTCGTGCCATCACCTCCAAGAGCCAAGATGGGCGCTCAGATATTACGATTCGTTTTAACATCAACCGTGATATTGATGCAGCTGCCAATGATATTCGCGACAGGGTTTCTCGGATTATGGACAACCTACCCGATGGGGTAAGCCCGCCTGAAATTCGTAAATCCGATGCCGATGAAAGCGTGATTATGTGGCTTAACTTGACAGGTGAAGGCATGTCGATGATGGACATTACCGACTACGCCAATCGTTTTATCATTGACCGTTTTTCAACCTTAGATGGTGTCGCCAGAGCAAGAGTTGGCGGTGGCGAAGAACAAGCCTTACGCATTTGGATAGACCGCGACAAACTTGCAGCGCTCAATTTGACAGTGGCCGATGTGGAACGTGTTTTACGTCAAGAAAATGTAGAGCTTCCAGCAGGCACCATTGAATCCAAAAAACGTGATTTTACGGTGCGTGTTTTGCGCAGCTACCAAAGCCTTGATGATTTCCGCAATTTGGTGCTTTACCAAGGTGAAAACAAACAAAGCCCCAGCGATATGGGAGCATTGGTTCGCTTACGTGATGTCGCACGCATAGAGCTGGCCGCCATTGAAAAGCGCACCACCTTACGCGGCAATGGCATTCCCATGGTGGGCATTGGCATCGTCAAACAATCCAAAGCAAACGCCTTAGATGTTGCTCACCTTGCCAAAGACGAAATGGCACGGCTTAATCAAGTGTTGCCAAGCCATATGCGTTTGGAGCAAAGCTTTGATTCCAGTGTTTTTATTGATCATTCCATCTATGAAGTTTTTAAAACACTCTTGATTGCTGTGCTCTTGGTGATTTTCATCATTTATACATTTTTAGGCAGTATGCGGGCGATGTTGGTGCCTGCTGTCACTGTGCCCATTTCACTGATTGCCACCTTTGCCGTACTTTATATGTTTGGTTACACCATCAATCTTCTCACCTTGCTCGCGCTGGTATTGGCCATTGGGCTGGTTGTAGATGATGCCATTGTGGTGATTGAAAATATTCATCGCCGCATTGAATTGGGAGAATCCAGAATGGTGGCTGCTTTTCGTGGCACACGGCAAGTAGGGTTTGCTGTATTGGCAACCACTGCCGTGTTGGTGGCAGTATTTGTGCCGATTTCTATGATGCAAGGTGATGTTGGTCGTTTGTTTGGTGAATTTGCTGTCACCATTACGGCCGCAGTTATTTTTTCAAGTTTTGTTGCCCTCACCCTTTCACCCATGTTGGCTTCTAAGCTGCTCTCTCGCAAAAGTGAAGATAATCAATTCACTTCCTTTGTGGATAAACATTTCGAGAAACTACGTTTGTTTTATCTCAAGAAACTAGGCAGCTCGCTGCACCATGCATGGTGGTCAATTGTGGTGGTAGTGCTGATGTTCATCGGTGCTATTTTGCTCTTTAATGTCATTCCCAAAGAACAAGCTCCCAAAGAAGATCGTGGTGTGTTTTATATTATGATCAAAGGTCCTGAGGGTGTGTCGTATGATTATATTCGTGAACATATGGATGAAATTGAGCGGCGACTAATGCCTTTTACCGTCAGCGGTGAATTTCAACGGTTGCTCATGCGCGCACCTGGTAGCTTTGGCGCAACCGCCAACTACAGCGATGGGCGAGGCATTGTTGTTCTAAGCGATTGGGAGACAGGGCGAAAACCCATTTGGCATTATATTGATGAAGTCCGAAAACTTACAGCTGACATGCCTGGAGTGCGTGTATTTAGCATCGTACGCCAAGCTTTTGGTGGGCGCGAAGCCAAACCTGTGCAGTTTGTACTCGGTGGTCCAACCTACCAAGATTTAGCCACTTGGCGCGATGTCATGATAGAAAAAGCGTCGGCCAATAAAGGTTTGCTTGGGCTGGATCACGATTACAATGAAACACGGCCGCAAATAGGCATCACTGTCAAACGTGATCGAGCCGATGGGCTTGGGGTGTCCATTGAAGAAATTAATCACACACTGCAAACCTTGATGGGCACACGCACCGTCACCACCTTCATTGATCGTGGTAAAGAGTATGACGTATTACTCGAAAGCGAAAAATCTCAAAAACAAAGCCCTGCCGATATCAACAACACTTGGGTGCGCTCTGCTCGCAGCGGCGAACTCATCGCCCTCTCCAACCTGGTTGAGATTCATGAATTTGCCGATAGCGGCACGCTCAATCGCTACAATCGACAACGCGCCATCACACTCGAAGCCAATTTGGCCGAGGGTTATGCGCTTGGTGATGCGCTCAACTACCTTGAAAC
>JAJFLD010000209.1 GCA_021772875.1 Ghiorsea sp.
TGAAAAAACAAGCTCATCTTTTCCATCGGATTTAATGGTGGCAATAAGCCCTAATTTTGGAAAGGTATATACGGTTGTATGATCATCAAGCTGTTGTGTGCTTTCGGGCTGGCCAAATTGAGCTCGTAAAATATCCTCACCTATTTTGACACTTGGAATGAGAGTTAAGGTATTAATTTTAAGTGTTTGGACGAGTAGAATATCTTCAGAAGCTAAGTTTCTGCGTGCGACACCATTGGGGTACATACGTGGTGATGTGCTTCGCTGGCGCATGCTTTCAAGCTGTTCCCTATCAATATCAAGTTTGAGTAATACTTTACTGTGGTCGGCAATAGAAGGGAAATAGGCTTCAAGTGCGAGGTTGAAGCGTGTTTGTGTACCCGTGGAAGCGATGGGATACATGAAAATAGCAGCATCAGCGCGGCTGCGTAAAGCAAGTTCAGCATCGCGAACAGTACTTTGCCCAAGTGTTAAGCCTAAAACATGCAGTTGTCCGGATTCATCAATCCAAGTACGCTGTTGTACTGTTTTGGTGGGATGTTGGTATGCGGTGCTGGTAAAGTAGAATGTAGCAGATGCTACAACAACAATAAAAATAAGTGCTATTTTACCCATTTGTAGATTGTCCATCTTCCTTGTTGGGTGTGTTTGGTTTCTTTTCTCTGCCTGGAATCATGTCTTCATCATCCATAAGAATACGATAGGCCTCACCTTCCATATCATCATACTGTTCGGAGTTCACCGACCAGCGAAAAACCAACAAGGCAACAACGCTAAAGATGAGTGCTGCAGGTATAAGCATTAAAATGATGTCCATATCAACTATCCTTTTACACGTTTATGGATAAGCAAGGCATTACCGATAACAAGCAATGATGATGCAGGCATGGCAATGGCAGCAAAAAGTGGGTGAATCATGCCGCCGATAGCTAATGGTATCACCAAAACATTATAACCCAAGGAGATGGCAAGATTTTGTTTGATCGTGCGCATGGTTTGTTTGGATAAGTTAAGAGCAATAGGCAGTTTTTCCAAGCCGCCAAGTAGGACAATGTCGGCAGCATGTGCTGAAATATCAGTGGCTTGTCCCATGGCTATGCCGACATCAGCTTGGGTCAGGGCAGGGGCATCATTCACACCATCACCCACCATGGCCACGGACAAGTTTTGCGCTTGTAAGGCTTTAATTTTAGCGGCTTTTTGGTCTGGCAATACTTCAGCAATGACTTGAATGGGATGGGTGGTTTGAAGCTGGGCGACAATAGCTTCGGCAGAGCCTTGTCTATCGCCTGTGAGCAAGCTAATACTTATACCTTGTTGCTGTAACATCCGAATGACTTGCGAAGCTTCAGGCCGCAATTCGTCACCAAGTGATATCCAAGCCAGTAAACGTGTATCATCAAAAACGACAACCAAGGTATGGCCTTTTGCTTCTTCAAGTTTAAGCTTGGTGGCCACATTTTCTTCGAGCTCAATGTCAAAAGATAATAACCAGCCCAGAGAACCTACACGAAGTATTTTTTTATGAAATACACCCTCAACACCACGACCCGGCACATTGTTGAATTGCTCTAAATCAGTGCTGGGTTGGATAGCCTTTAAGGATAAAGTGATAGCTTCGGCGAGAGGATGTTCTGATGCTTGTTCCAAGGCATGCACGGATGACCACAATGTGGCCTCATCAGCAACAAGTGTTTGGCGTTGTTGTAGCTTGAGTTGCCCTCGTGTTAAGGTACCTGTTTTATCAAACACAATATGATCCAAATTGAGCATTTGCTCTAAGGCACTTCCCCGTTTGATGAGAATCCCAAGTTTACCACCCAAACCAGCACCAATGGATATAGCCATAGGTGTGGCCAAACCTAAAGCACATGGGCAGGTGATGATTAATACGGTTACGGCTGTCATCACCGCAACCCCTAAGTCTGCACGCGTAAGCCAAAATAAGAATGTTGCAGCAGCCAAGGTGAGAATGATGGAAACAAACCAAGGCACAATGCGATCGGCCAAGCCTTGTATTTTCACCTTAGCATCTTGCGCTTGTTCAACCAGCTCGACAATTTGTGATAAAACGGATTCATGCCCAAGATGGGTTGCTTTGATAAGCAATTGCCCTGAAATATTAAGTGTACCACCAATCACTTGGCTATCTTGTTTTTTGCTGACCGGGCGAGATTCTCCTGAAATGATGGCTTCATCTACTTCAGAGAAACCTTCGACTACGCTACCATCAACAGGAAGACGGTCACCAGGTTTGATGCGTAAAAGATCACCCTTCTGGATGGAGCGCAAAGGGATGAGTTCTTCTTTGCCAGCTGTGATTCGCCTTGCCGAACGTGGCAGAAGTGCTAATAAGTGGCGTGTTGTAGAGCCTGCTGTTTCTCTAGCGGAAGATTCAAGGAAGCGCCCTACAAGGATAAGGAAAACAAACATAGAGACAGAGTCGAAGTAAACATGCCCAGCAAGACCTTGTGAGGGTGCAATGGTGACAAAGCAAGACCAAGCAAAACTGGCTGCGATACCAATACTGATAGGTAAATCCATATTGGGCTTGCGCGCTTTGATAGACGCCCATGCCGATGAAAAGAAGCTGCGCCCTGAAAATACAATACCTGCAAAAGTAAGCACCATGGAATACCATTCAAATATAGCGCGCCATTTGGCTTGGATGCCAAAAAATTCCCCGCCATACAAACAAACGGCAGCTGTCATGACATTGGCAAAAACAAACCCAGCAAAGGCCATGCGAAATAATAAATCTTGCCGCTGCTGTTTGTTTATTTTTTGTTCCAAGTCCTCTTCATAAGGAATAGCCTGATAACCAATGCGCCCTATGGCTAGAATGAGAGAGGAAAGTTTTGTTTCATCGGGTTTCCAACGTAACCGCAAACGACGCCGGGTTAGGCTTACTTCGGCAAAAGTTACGGCCTTAATATGTTGTAGTGTTTGTTCAATGAGCCAAACACAAGCAGGGCAATGAATGCCTTCAATGAGTAAGTCTGCTTGATGGGTACCATCAGGACGCAATCGGACGAAATCAGACTGAATGTCAGCATCATCAAATATTTTAACATCTTCAGGTGCCTGTTCAGGCGTGGCCCAATGCCTGGTCTCTGGAGCAAAGTTGTAAAAGGAATCAAGCCCTGAATCATGGATGATAACACATACTTGAGAGCAGCCACTACAGCAGAAGCTGCGGGGTTCACCTTTGATGTCAGCGTGTATGGTTCCCGAAGCTGGTAGCGTTAAACCGCAGTGAAAACAAGCTGTTGTTTGCTTGTTGTCTGAATGTAAGGGGTTCATGTTTTAGCAGGTACTATGGTACAATACGTTCGACAATTTTTTCCAGTGTGCCCGTTTCAACATTGCCATCGCCAAGAATGATGATGCGCTGGTTTAACATGTGTTTATCCTGATCTTTACTGAATAACAAATTCATGTCCCATGTGCCTTGTAAAGGCAGGGTTATTTCGGCTTGGTAAATGCCAGGTGTATCTGTTTCAGGGAGTGTTTTTATAATATCAGCTTGGGCATCACTTGGGCGGTATGCAGTGACTTCTGCGTGGCCACCGCTGATGGGTTGGCTGTACTTGTCAGTAATGATAAGTTGAATAGTGCTTGGTTGATTGACGGGCCATTTTTTATCCATCACCAGTTGAACCTTCCAACCGCGTTCAGCTTGAGCACGGTATTGTTCATCAACTTTGTTTTGTTGTAAGCCATGTTTATAATATTCTTCTGTCACTAAACCTGGGCTGGTCTTGAGGGCTACAGAAATAAAACCATAGTTCACAATAAATATGATTGCAAACAAGCCTAATATTGCCCAGACCCATTTGCTTTTTAGCGCTTTATCTTTTTTATTTGAATTTATTGTTTTCATAGTTATTTTTTTGGCCCGAAGAACATAGATTTATAAGTTTTAGATAATTCAGGGTCTTCAAGGGATTGTAACTTGAGAATGATGGGTTGTCTTGAGGAAGATAAATTCTTGCGCGGAATTTTGATGCGCAAGTCGATTTTTTTAGCTTGCCCATTGGTGAGCACCAAAATCTTATTCTCATAGTTGGTAGTAATACCATCAATGCCAGATGCCTTTAAGGTGAA
>JAJFLD010000210.1 GCA_021772875.1 Ghiorsea sp.
GTATAGAGTCTTGACTCCTTACCCAGGAAGGTTCATTGGACTTGGTATTACGCCTGGTGGTGGTTCGAATACGCTTTTTAGAGAGGTTGATTTCCAAGCTGATTCACCACTCATCGGTATGTGGAATGAAGCTATTGTGCAGAAGGCAGATGCCTCATCTCTGGCAGGATGGATAGGCTCATTTATTATCTATCATCCAAATGGAAGAGGTAGCTATGATGTTCAATACATTGCTCCGTAATCAAATAGGGGCTGTCATATTGGTCTAAAAAGCGAAAGATATTATTGTCAGTACAGCGACAAAAAGAGTTGAGAATAGTCTCTCTACATGATTCAGATTCAAGTAACGGCTCTGCTAGCGTACGAACGGTTTCAGATGTTGTTATAAATAACGACATGTATGCCACTGAGTTGTTATCGCGCTGGAAATTTGCGGTTGATGAGTTGTTAGCTAGCAAAGCATGCCTATAAAAAAGCTGACCAAGAACATATTGCAATACAGAACCACCTTGCTCGAATCTTCACCCCGATGAAACCAAATCAAGTTTGGTGTGATGACGTAACTTATATTTGGACTGGCAACCGCTGGGCTGAGCGATGTCATTTTCACCCAACTCACAATTTAACCAGTCATGCGTTAACCATGGTTTTTGAATCAAGAGGAAGACTAGGAAAAGTGATGTTTCATTCTGACTAAAGCACACATTATTATACCAGTCGGGGGGGCGCCAGACACATTGTGGCGTTATCAGATGAAGCAAAGCACGAGCCGTAGAGAGAATTGCTGGGAGTGCGTAGCAATAAGCCCAATGGAAAGGGAGGGTTAAGGCTTTTTAGAAACTTAAAGACTGAATGGATACCGCGAAAAATAGTTGCTGAATGACTATTCTGAAAACACACTAATAACGTGGTCTCAAATGAGACAAGAAAAACTGGTGCACCCTTCTGGAGTCGAACCAGAGGCCTTCCCCTTAGGAGGGGGACGCTCTATCCATCTGAGCTAAGGGTGCTTGTATTGTGATTTCAACGTGCAACATACTGATTTGTGGTGAGTTATAGTCCACCATTGATTTTCCAAACGCCTTGCTCGAGTTCAAATTTTAATTGCTCGCGCTGCACAATCTTTCGCCATTTACCATCAGCATATACTTTGAGAATATAGGTTTGTTCACATATGGCTTTGTTATCATCGAGTATGCGAATATCACGGTCGCGTGATGTCATGGATACTTGTTCAAATGTTGAAAAGATATGTTTCATGTTTTGAATCGCAGCAACACCTGCCGTGGTCAAATAATGCTGAGATAATAATGATGTGTATGCTGTTAAATCTTTTTGGCTAATGCTGGTATCGCGTTGTTGCAGTAAATCTGTGATTTCACTTTTATGCGTATCTGTGCATGAGCTGAAAAAGAATAATGATAAGATGAGGAAATAACGCATATTACATCAATTGTTTAGCTTTTTTTGTCCATGCATTTTGCGGGAAGTTTTTTTGTAATAAGCTGCTGATTTCAAGCGCATAATCCCGCTGTTGCAGCAAAAGATAAGAGGATGTAAGCCAATACAAAGATTCTGGAGCAACATCAGCAGCAAAGAATTTATTTTTTACAAAGATAAAACGATTGGTTGCTGCAACATAAAGCCGTTTATCAAAGTAGAATTTACCAACAATCATTTCATGTCTGGCAATGCGGTTGGTTAAAAGTTGGATATATTTTTTAATTTCTGAATTGTATTTGTTGTCAGGGAAATTTTTATTGATGGCAACAAATGCATTAAGGGCTTTGTAGGAAAACTTCTGTTCATGGTTGGCATCAGAGGATTCTTTATAATAACTCATGGCAACCAAATATTCGGCATAAACCCTATCTTTGTGATTAGGATGGGCATCAATGAAACGTAAACCAAGTGTTTCGCTTAATATGGGCTGCCGATCTTTGTAAGCCGCTTCAATACGCAATAATTCTGCAGCTGGCGTATATTGGCTATACGGATAACGCGCAGAAAACTTTTCAAGAAATAAAACTGCTTGTGAATACTTTTGTTTGTCGAGTAAACGTTTGCCTTTGATATAGTCTTTTTCCGCCGATTCTGAGAGCTGCAATTCTTGTGTGGCACAAGATGTGAGCAGCAATGCTATAATCAGCATGCATATTTTAGGAAATATCATATTCTTGCGCATGTTGTATTCACTTTTGGATGTTTTTATTTTGGATTTGTTTTAAACCACCCATATAGGGTTGTAATGCTTCTGGTATGGTCACACTACCATCGGCATTCCAATAATTCTCAAGGATGGCAACGAGCGTGCGCCCTATGGCCAAACCAGAGCCATTGATGGTGGCAACAGCTTGGGGTTTGCCTTGCCCATCGCGCACACGAATACCTGCACGTCGCCCTTGAAATTGACCAAATGAAGAACACGATGAGATTTCACGGTAGGTATTTTGACTGGGTAACCAAACTTCCAAATCAAATGTTTTTTCAGCTGAGAAACCCAAGTCACCAGCACATAAATTAACCAAACGGTAGGGAAGCTCTAAAGCTTCTAAAATGGCAATGGCATGAGAAAGAAGCTCATCCAAGGCTGTGAGTGCCAATTCTGGCTGTACAAGTTGTACCAATTCAACTTTATCAAACTGGTGTTGGCGAATCATGCCACGTGTATCACGCCCAGCCGAACCTGCTTCGCGGCGGAAACATGGCGTGTAAGCACAATGTTTGATGGGTAATTGTGAAGCTTCAAGAATCATATCTTGATACATATTGGTGACAGGAACCTCTGCTGTTGGAATAAGGAATGCATCCTCACCCTCAAGCCGGTACAAATCATCCTCAAATTTAGGAAGTTGGCCCGTACCTGTCATGGTTTTACGGTTGGCGATGGCAGGCACCCAAACTTCTTCATAACCATGGACATCGGCATGCCTATCCAACATAAATTGCATCAAAGCACGCTCTAAACGTGCCCCTGCACCTTTAAGCACTGAAAAGCGGCTACCAGCCAGTTTTGCACCCGTATCAAAGTCGAGTATGCCTAAGTCTTCACCGATATCCCAATGGTCAGGCACCTTATCCAATCGTGGCTTGCCCCAACAACGTATTTCTTCGTTATCATTTTCATCACGACCATCAGGTACGGAAAGGTGAGGGATGTTGGGTATTTCTAACAAAGCTAGGTTAAATGCAGCTTCAGCTTCTTTGGCTTTGATGTCCAAACGTTTTGCGTCTTTTGCAACTTCACCCATGTGTTGAAGCTCAGCAGACGCATCTTCACCAGCACCTTTTTTCATGCCAATCAGCTTGGAAACACGGTTGCGATCAGCTTGCAAGTTTTCCGACTCGGTTTTGAGTCGGCGTTGCTCAGCATCAAGGGATAAAGCTTTAAACCAAGCGGAGTCTTCAGCAACAGTGGTTATACCGCGTTTTTTGAGTGCTTCTTCCATGGCCACTGCGTCGGTGCGCAGTGATTTTCTATCGATCATTCTGTACCTTCGTCATCAAACTCTTCATCATCATAATCACTTTCAAGGACATCATAGCTATCGCTGTCATCTGGCTTTTCAACAACACGAACTGCACCAATCACATGCTCTTTTGCTGAGCAATCAATCAATGTCACACCTTGTGTATTACGCCCAATCACTGACACACCATCCATGCGAATGCGCACCAAACGACCAGAATCTGTCATCATCATCACTTGTTCATCATCAAGCACTTGTAGGGCTGCAATCATGTCGCCATTGCGACCGCCTGTTTTGAGTGTGAACACACCTTGTCCACCACGTTTTTGCGTGTTGTATTCACTCACCGACGTACGTTTACCATATCCATTTTCAGAGATAGCCAGCAAGGTGGCTTGATCATCCACAACAGCCATAGAGATCACACGGCTCTTATCACTCAGGCGAATGCCAGTCACACCACGTGTGCTGCGGCTCAGAGGGCGGGCATCTGTTTCACTAAAACGAATCGCCTTACCATTGCTTGCTGCAAGCATGATGTCTTGTTCACCATTCGAAATAGCTACGGCAATCAAGGCATCTGCGTCATCCAAACGAATAGCAATAATGCCGTTGGCACGGATGTTTTTATATTCTGTAAGCCTTGTTTTCTTGATGACACCTTTATGCGTAGCCATCACGATAAATTTATCTTCCTCAAATTCACGCACAGCCAAAGTTGCAGAGATTTTCTCATCTTTTTCAACAGGGAGTAGATTGACCAATGCTTTGCCACGTGTCGCACGCCCGGCTTGTGGGATTTCGTAAACTTTCTTACGGAAAACACGGCCTTTGTCGGAGAAGAAAAGAAGGAAGTCATGGGTAGATGCAACCATGAGTTGTTCTACAAAATCTTCTTCTTTGGTGGTCATGGCCGTTTTGCCTTTGCCACCACGGCGTTGTGCGCGGTACAATGTGATGGCATTACGTTTGATATAACCTTCATTGGAAATGGTTACAACCATGTCTTCTTCAGTAATCAAATCTTCAACAGAGAGCTCTGCTGTTTCATCAATGATTTCAGAGCGGCGTGGGTCTGCGTATTTGTCGCGAACTTGTTCAAGCTCTTCAACAATCACTTCCATCAAACGTTTTTCATCAGCTAAGATTTCTTTGAGGAAGGTGATTAAAGATAATGTTTCATCGTGCTCGGTTTTGATTTTATCGTATTCAAGGCCTGTCAAACGTTGCAAACGCATATCCAAAATAGCTTGCGCTTGTTTTTCAGAGAGGTTGAATGTGGTGCATAAACCTTCTTTAGCTTCTGCACCTGTTTTACTGGCACGGATAAGTTTGATGACAGCATCAATATTATCCAAAGCAATCAAAAGACCTTCTAAGATGTGCAAACGAGCTTCGGCTTTTCTCAAATCAAACAAACAACGGCGTGTAACCACTTGGCGGCGATGATCAAGGAAGTGCAACAACAATTCGCGCACACCACAAAGTTTGGGTTGGCCATCTAATAATGAAAGATAATTACAGCTAAAATTGCATTGCATCGCTGTTTGTTTGTAGAGATTGTTAAGGATAATTTCGGGTACTTCATTGCGTTTAAGATCAATAACCAAACGCATGCCATCACGATCTGATTCATCGCGAACTTCAGAAATGCCTTCAAGTTTTTTGTCGCGTGCTAATTCGGCAATATATTTGTGTAGTTTTGCTTTGTTCACCTGATAGGGAAGTTCGGCTACAATCAAAGACTCACGTTTGGTGTGTTTGTTGCGTTCAACCAGCACTTTTGCACGCATGGTCACAGAGCCACGGCCTGTTGCAAATGCATCACGCATACCTTTACGGCCATAAATGAAGCCAGCTGTTGGAAAATCAGGGCCAGGCATGATTTGCATCAGCTCTTCATCATCAATGTCGATATTTTTAGTTAAAGCAATGATGGCATTGATGGCTTCGCCAAGATTGTGTGGAGGGATATTGGTTGCCATACCCACGGCAATACCTTGCGAACCATTCACCAAAAGATTAGGGAATTTGGCAGGTAAAACTTTTGGTTCAGAGAGTGATTCGTCGTAGTTGGGGCCAAAATCAACAGTGTCTTTTTCAAGGTCTGCCAATAATTCAGCAGAAAGTTTGCTCATGCGTGATTCAGTATAACGCATAGCCGCAGGAGAATCGCCATCAACCGAGCCGAAGTTACCTTGACCATCTACCAGCACATGACGCATGCTCCAAGGCTGTGCCATGCGCACCATGGCATCATAAACTGCCGTATCACCATGAGGATGATACTTACCAATCACGTCACCAACGATACGGGCTGATTTTTTGTAGGGTTTTTCAAACGTGGAACCTAAATCTTGCATGGCATACAAAATACGGCGATGAACAGGCTTTAAACCATCGCGAGCATCTGGAAGTGCACGCCCGATAATCACACTCATCGCATAATCAAGATAAGACCTTTTCATCTCATCTTCAATCAGTACAGGTATCACGGGGTTTAGATTGTTGTCATCCATGTTTGTAACTCCAAGTAGTGCAGTTCAATGGTAACGCGGGTTTTTTCATCAGAGCAGAAGCATAGTAGCTGGCTTACTAATGTCTATGGTGATTCGTATTAATAAATAGCTTGCAGAAGGGTTTGCAGTGCACCCATGTCGATTTGGGATGCGCCAGGGATGGGTGTTTTATTAATGATGCCTTCTTTTTTCAAAGTGCTGATAGCACGCGAAATTGTTTCGCGGCTTGTTGAGAGTTGATCGGCAATCATTTGATGGGTTGGTAGTTGCACAATGACTTTGTCACCATTTTTATTTTTACCAAAGTGGTCACCAAAATCTTTAAGGTAATAGTATAAACGATGGGGTACATCCATAGTGCTTACGCACTCTAAAAGTTGACTTGTGCGGCGCAAGCGATGCACTGTTTCCGCAAGAAGCTTGAGCGAAACTTTGGGTTGCTGTAGCAATAATCGTTCAAAGTCTACACTGCGAATTTGGGCAAGGCGCGTGTCGCCAAGTGTGCTTACTGTGGCAGATCGTGGCTGTTTATCTAACAGCGACATCTCACCAAAATATGCACCTTCTTCAAGCAGTGATAAGACGATTTCACGGCCATCCGGGGCATAATAAGATATTTTTACTGAACCATTGATGATGATAAATAATGAACCACCATCTTCGCCTTCGTGTAAAACAACTGTTTTCTTGGCTACATCATGGAAGGTGATTAATTTATGCACGGAATCAAGTTCATCTACACTTAATTCAGAAAATAACGGAACATGTTTTAAAATTTCTAGCATTTCCCCTCCCAAGGTTATCTAAATCGCGTCTCTTACAGAGGCAATAGTAGCCATATTTACAATATCATCAACACTCGCACCTGTTTGCAAGACATGCACTTGTTGCGGTAGCCCCATCAAAATGGGGCCAATGGCAGTGCTTTTTCCAAGCTCTTTAAGCAGTTTGTATGCAATGTTGCCAGCTTGCATGGTTGGAAAAATAAGCACATTGGCACCACCTTTTAATTTTGAGAAGGGGTATTGATCTAAAATATTATGGTTCACAGCTGTATCGGCTTGCATTTCACCATCAACAACCAGATTAGGGTGTTGTGCATGTAAAATAGCTACAGCATCGGCTACTTTTTGTGATTCGGGGTGATTGGAGCTGCCAAAGTTTGAGAAGGATAACATGGCAACTTTTGCTTCCCAACCCAGAGATTCTGTTGTTTTTGCAGTGAGCACTGCCAGTTCTGCAAGCTGTTCGGCCGTCATGTCAACATTCACCGTACAATCGGCAAGGAAGTAAGCATGTTCTTCCATAATCAAGATATACATGCCATAAACATGGTGGTGTTGGCCTGTTTTTTCATCATGTCCGAGCACTTTTAATACAGGGCTTAAAGCATCTGGGTAATGTTTTGTGCGCCCTGTTAACATGCCGTCAGCAAAACCTTGGCGAACCAATAAAGAACCTAAGATGTTGCTATCATGGCGCAAAGTTTCTGCGGCGGCATGACGCAAGACGCCATGACGTTTACGATCAAAATACAGCGCATCAGCCAAGCTTGAAAAACGAGAGTCTTCTTTTTGTGGGTCAATGATTTCCACATTGCTTAAATCAAGGCGCATCATTGTTGCTTGGGTTTGAATAGTTTTCGGGTTGCCAATCAACATGGGTTTGGCAATGCCTTGATCGGCCATCACACATGCAGCATGAATGATGGTAGGGTCGTTGCCCTCGGCCAAGACCAAGCGGCAAGGTTTTTGTTTGGCTTTATCGGTGATTAAACGCATAAAGGTACGCGATTGGTCGATGCGACCAGCGAGCTCTTGTGCATAGGCTTCAAAGTCGGTGATGGGTTGACGTGCAACCCCTGTTTCTACGGCTGCCTTGGCAACAGCAGTGGGTACAACTTCAATCAAACGTGGGTCGAAAGGTTTGGGTAGGATATATTTAGGCCCAAATCTCAGCTCTTTTTCGCCATAAACTTTCAAAACAGACGCAGGCACTTCTTCTCGTGCCAGTGAAGCCAAAGCATGCACCGCAGCAATTTTCATTTCTTCATTGAAGGTGGTAGCCCTTACATCCAAGGCTCCACGGAACAAAAAGGGGAAACCTAGTACATTATTGACTTGATTAGGGTGGTCAGAGCGACCTGTTGCCATGATAAGATCCGTGCGCGCGCTCATGGCCAAGTCATAATTGATTTCAGGTGTTGGGTTGGCCATAGCAAAAACAATGGGTTTGCTTGCCATGGTTTTTAACATTTCAACGGTAACCATATTGCCTTGTGATAACCCAAGGAACACATCCGCATCCACCATAATCTCTGCCAGCGAAATGGCTTTGTCACCATTGGCAAAATAAGCTTTATGCTGGGGTAAATCTTCTTTGCGTTTGTTGTGAATCACACCATTACGATCAAGGAAATACATGTTTTTGCGTTGCGCGCCCAGCTCTTCAATCAAACGCATACAAGCAAAACCAGCTGCACCTGCACCAAGACAAACAATTTTTACATCTTCAATTTTTTTGTTTTGTAGTAGTAGGGCATTGATTAAACCCGCAGCTGTAATCACGGCTGTACCATGTTGGTCATCGTGTAAAACAGGAATGTTAACACGTTTTTTAAGTTCTTCTTCAATGATAAAACATTCAGGGGCTTTGATATCTTCCAAATTGATACCGCCAAAGGTTGGCTCTAAACGTGCGACTGTTTCAACAAAGGCCATGGGGTCGAGCTCATCGACTTCAATGTCAAAGACATCAATATCAGCAAAGCGTTTAAACAACACACCTTTACCTTCCATCACCGGTTTACTCGCTAAAGCACCAATATTACCCAGCCCAAGCACAGCAGTACCATTGCTGATTACACCCACAAGGTTGGCGCGTGAGGTATAGATATCCGCTTTGGCAGGATCCTTTTCAATTTCTAAACAGGGAATGGCAACACCTGGTGAATAGGCTAATGCCAAATCACGCTGGGTGACACAGGGTTTACTTGGGCGCACGCTGATTTTACCAGGAGTGGGATGGCTGTGGTAATCCAATGCATCTTGATCGAAGGCTGAAAACGATTCTTCTTGCTTAGGCATAAGTGCGGCTCCAAATGATTTTCTCAAAGCCGGAAGCATAACAATATCATGGGCGTGATGACAGTCACAAATTCATTTAGTTTATTTTCATGTAACGCTGCTACGCTAGCGCGGCTTTAGCTGGTGAAGAGTTGTATTTTTACTTGTAGATTGATGCACGCTATGGAGTGGCCTAGTGAGTGAACATATTCGTGAGATCCCTTATAATTACACGTCCTATTCAGATCGTGAGATTGTAAGACGCTTCTTAGGTGAGGCTATTTGGGATGATTTAAATGTGCTCAGAGCACAACGAAAAACGGGTAGTTCAGCCCGACTTTTGTTTGATATCCTTGGTGATGTATGGGTTGTTGAGCGTAATATTTTCCTTAAAAATGACCTTTTAAAACACCCTAAACGGCTGAAAAAAATGCGTCAGCAGCAGCAAGTGCGCATAGAGCGCATCAAAAATAGCGCAGAAGACAACCCTAGAGCCATTAAAGTTGTTTGTTGTACCGAACGCATGCTCAAAGATTTTTATGCATGGTTTGAGAAAGAACCCAAACGCCGACGCAAAGTCAAACGTATTTTAAGTAAATTCACCCATCGCAACAATATCCATTTTGATGCTTTCACTTTAAGCCATCACGCCACAGATGCGACAGATTGGCGTTCACATTTACCTTTTTGTGTGCTCACCCCAGATACCGCCGAAGAAATCCCAGGCTTGGTGCGTGCAATTCAAGAACTTAATTTGGTGATTATCCCCAGAGGTGGTGGTACAGGTCTTTGTGGTGGTTCTGTGCCATTATCCAATGATGATGTGATGATTAATATTGAGAAGTTCGATAAAATTCATGCTGTGCAACAACAAAACATTGGCCAACTGGGCGAAGTACCGACCATCACTGCCCAAGCAGGTGCCGTTACAGGCAAAGTGATGGATGCCTCTAAACCACATATCTTTGCCACAGATCCGACCAGCCTTTGGGCTTGTACTATTGGTGGCAATGTTGCCTCTAATGCAGGTGGTAAACATGCTGTTATTTGGGGCACTTGTGTTGATAATCTCTTAAGCTGGAAGATGGTGACACCTGATGCACATTGGTTGTTGGTTGAACGTATCAATCACAATATGGGCAAGTTGCATGATGAGGAAGAAATCCAATTTAGATTGACCAAAACATCAGCTGATGATGGCACAACCATTTCTGAAGAAGTGTTAAGCTTGCCAGGAAATATTTTCCGCCGCCAAGGATTGGGCAAAGATGTGACCCGCAAAGCCATGGGAGGTTTGCCAGGGATTCAAAAAGAAGGCACGGATGGTTTTATTACCGAAGCAACCTTTATTTTACATCGTGCTTTTGATGTCACACGTACAGTTTGTTGTGAGTTTTTTGGTCAAAGGCTTGATGATGCAACCAAAGCATTGGTGAACATCAAAAACCTTGTTGATGCAAGCGAGGGTGTTTTTCTTGAAGGGTTTGAACATTTCGATGAGAAATATGTCAAAGCGATTAAATATGTAAGTAAATCAACGCGCCGCGAAAGACCACGTGTTGTACTTTTGATAGATGTTTCAGGTGATGATGAAGTTAAAGTTGCTCAAACTTGCGCGGATATTTCGCGCTTGGCATCACAAGGCAATGGTGAAGGTTTTGTTGCCATTTCTGCTGCAGATAGGAATCGTTTTTGGGGTGATAGAGGGCGAATGGCCGCCATTGCCAAACATACGCGGGCATTTAAGATGAATGAAGACGTGGTGATTCCATTGCCACGTTTATCCGAATACAATGATTATGTTGAGCTCTTAAACATTGAAAATTCCATTTGTAATAAGATTGCTATCATTAAAAGTTTGACTGAATATTTTGAAAAAACAAAACGTTCTTTAAACTCAGATGATTTGCTTGTTCGCCAAGAGCTTAATCTTGAAGATGATGTGAACTTATCTGATAAACTTGATACCTGCATCAATATCATTGCCGATGCCAATACCAAGTGGAACCATTTCTTAAAATCATTGCATCAGCCTGCCAAAGATTCAGTGGTGTATCTTGATGGCATAACTTATGATGATGAAGATACTTTATTTGGTTTGATTCAACGTGCTGATCTACGGATTTCATACCGCGATGAAGTCGAAAAACCTATACTCGACCATCTGCGTAGCAATGACACCTTGATTAAAAACATCAAGGAAAACCATAAAAATATTCTCTCTGGGCGCGTAGTTGTCGCCACGCATATGCATGCTGGTGATGGTAATGTGCATACCAA
Source organism: Ghiorsea sp. (assembly GCA_021772875.1). Classification (GTDB taxonomy): domain Bacteria; phylum Pseudomonadota; class Zetaproteobacteria; order Mariprofundales; family Mariprofundaceae; genus Ghiorsea. Next base: position 11,335 of record JAJFLD010000210.1, read on the forward strand.
TATCCCTGTGAACTCCAATGATTACATGATGATGCGTCGAGCACATCATGTAGTTGAAAAAATCATGAACAAAGCCGAAGAGCTTGATGGGGTGATTTCTGGTGAACACGGCATTGGTATTACCAAGCTTGAATATTTGAATAAAGATGTCTTGGCAGAAACGGAGGCTTATCTTCAAAAAGCTGACCCTCAAGATTTATTTAACCGCGGTAAATTACAATCAGGCTTGGACTTGAGCTTAACCTATACCCCAAGTTTTAATTTGCTTGAACATGAATCTGTGATTATGGAGGCTGCTGATTTAACAGCGCTTTCTGAAGAAATTTCGCCATGTCTTCGTTGTGGAAAATGTAAACCTGTATGTAATACACATTTTCCACGTGCGAATATGTTGTATTCACCGCGCAATAAAATCCAAGCTTCGGGTGCTATTATTGAAGCCTTTTTGTATGAATCACAAACAGGCGCAGGCATATCTTTTGAACAGTTTGAAGGATTACATGATGTGGCAGACCACTGCACCATTTGTCACAAGTGTGAAGCACCATGCCCTGTAGATATTGATTTTGGTGATGTGACTGAGAAAATGAGAGCCTTGCTTAAAGATAAAGGGCAAGCGCGCTTTAATATTGTTTCTAAGCTTTCGTTGATGTTTTTGGTGATTCAAAACCCAGACTTGGTCAAAATCGTACGTGAAGTAGGTATTCGTTGGGGTTATAAAGGTCATCAGCTTTTGCATAAAATTGCCAAAGTGATGGGTTTGATCAAAGCCAAACCTGCGGCCACACGCAACTTGGATGGCATACAAGCGCAATTGATTAATTTTGTCGAACGCCCCTTGCCAACATTGCCATTGCACACTTCACGACAGCTTTTAGGCATTGAATCACGTGATAAAAATATGATTCCTATTTTGCGTGATCCTAAAAAAGCCAATGGCCGAGCAGTGTTTTATTTTCCTGGTTGTGGTTCTGAGCGTTTATTTTCACAAGTGGGCATTGCAACACAAGCGATGTTGTTTGATTTGGGTGTGAATGTGGTATTGCCACCTTCCTATTTATGTTGTGGTTATCCAAGTACAGCCAGTGGTGATCATGAGAAGGGCGATGAAATCACCTATGATAATCGTGTTTTGTTCCATCGTTTAAAGAATGCACTTTCTTACCTTGATTTTGAGGCAGTGATTGTATCTTGTGGTACATGTTATGATCAGCTTGAGCGTTACCATTTGGAAGAGGTTTTTCCCGGCGCACCACTGATTGATATTCATGAATATTTGATGACCCAAGGTGTATCTGTGGAGAAGGCTAAAGGTATACAATATATGTACCATGAACCTTGCCATACACCACTAAAACGCCATGGCTCGGAAGCTGTGATTACTTCCTTGCTTCAAACTGAATCTGTAGAATCTGAAGATTGTTGTGGTGAAGCAGGCACTTTGGCTGTGGCACAGCCTGCCATTGCCGGTAAAATAAGAGCGCGCAAAGAAGAAAAAATGCAGGAAGCCAGTGAAAAACTTTCACTTAAAGGTGATGAACCACAAAAGATCCTGACATCTTGTCCTTCTTGTTTACAAGGGTTGGCACGATTGGAAGAGGGCTCAGGTGTTGAGGCTGATTATATCGTTGTGGAGCTTGCCAAACAATTGCATGGTGATGATTGGCAAAAAATGTTTATCAAACGCATCAAAGATGGCGGTATTGATCGCGTTTTGATGTAAATCGTGCGCCGTATTGATTTGATTGAGCCTTTTCGTGTCATGCAATTGCTTGAGCGTGCTAAAGAGCTTGAAGCTGAAGATAAACACATCATCCACATGGAAATCGGTGAGCCAGATTTTTTGACACCACAACCCGTGTTGGACGCAGCCAAAAGGCATTTGGTTCAACACAATTTGTTTTACACTGCCTCAACTGGGGCGCCTGAATTACAACAAGCTTTATCTGCTTGGTATAAATCTGAATATGATGTGGATGTTGCCGCTGAGCGCATGCTCATCACACCCGGCACTTCAGGGGCATTTAGTTTGTTGTATGCGGTGTTGTTAGAAGCTGGAGAGAGCGTATTGCTGCCTGATCCAGGTTACCCATGCCAGCGCAACTTTATTCGTTTGGCAGGTGGTGAGCCTGTGAATGTCGCTGTGAATGCAAATACTGCTTATCATCTTAGTGCTGATGTCATTCGAAAATTTTGGACACCTGCAACAAGAGCTGTTGTTGCGATCAATCCTAGCAATCCCACAGGCACAATCATGGCTAAACAGCAGCTAAGTGCCTTGGCAAAGACTTGTCGCGAGCTTGGTGGTTATTTGATTTCTGATGAGATTTATCATGGTTTAACCTATGGCACCAAAGCCACCTGCGCTTTAGAAGTGGATGATAAGGCAATTGTGGTGAATGGTTTTTCCAAGCGTTGGGCAATGACAGGTTGGCGCATAGGCTGGGTGATTGTACCAGAAGAATTGATTGAGCCATGTCGGCGTGTGATGCAGAATATTTTTATTTCAGCGCCCACCTTATCGCAATATGCAGGTATCACGGCGCTTAAAAATATTGATGATGTTGAAGCCATGCGTGTGGCGTATGACAAACGACGCAAATATCTATTGGAAGCCTTGCCGAGATTGGGTTTTGAGATTGCCGTAGAACCCCAAGGTGCATTTTACATTTATGCCAATGTTGCAAAGCTCACTCATGATGCCAAACAATTTTGTTGGGATATTTTAGAGCAAGCTGGTGTTGCCATCACCCCCGGTGAAGACTTTGGCACATATCAATCAGAGCAACACGTTCGCTTTTCTTATGCAACCAGTCTTGAGGATTTAAAAGAGGGTGTGACACGTCTTCATTCATACCTTAACAAGCCAGTCTAACATGGGAATAGGGCTGGAATAGGCACTAAAACTTGATACAATCCGCAGTTATGAATAATTCTGCGCTTTTAAAACAACAACTTAAACAACGTATTTTACTGCTTGATGGTGCCATGGGCACGATGATTCAGGATTATAAACTTGAAGAAGCCGATTATCGCGGCGAGCGATTTGCTGATTGGCCCAGTGATTTAAAAGGCAATAATGATTTATTAAGCCTTACCCAACCGCAAATTATCAAAGAAATTCATACTGCATACCTAGATGCAGGTGCAGATATTCTCGAAACCAACACCTTTAGTTCCAATGCTGCATCCATGGCGGATTATGACATGGAAGAGCTTGTTTATGAGCTTAATGTTGCAGGGGCAAAGTTAGCCCGTGAAGCGTGTGATGCTTTTTCAAGTGAAGATAAACCACGTTTTGTTGCAGGTGTAGTTGGCCCAACCACGCGCACTGCTTCGATTTCACCAGATGTGAATGACCCAGGCTTTCGTAATGTGACATTCATGGAGCTTGTTGAAACCTATAAAGTCGCAACCAAAGGTCTGGTTGATGGTGGATCAGACATCATTTTGATTGAAACCATTTTTGATGTCTTAAATGCCAAAGCGGCGATTTATGCAGTGAAAGAAACCTTTGAAGAGATGGGTGTTGATCTGCCCATTATGATTTCTGGCACCATCACCGATGCCTCAGGGCGCACATTATCTGGGCAAACTGCGGTAGCCTTTTACAATTCAATGGCTCATGCAGAGCCTATTTCGATAGGTTTAAACTGTGCGCTTGGTGCTGGTGAATTGCGTCAGTATATTGAAGAATTATCCAACACTTCGCCTTGTTATATCAATGCCCATCCCAATGCTGGTTTGCCCAATGCTATGGGTGGTTATGATGAAACACCTGAAGAAATGGCGGCTGAAATTGGCGAGTGGGCAAGGTCTGGCTTTTTAAATATTATTGGTGGTTGTTGTGGTACAGGGCCAGAGCATATCAAAGCCATGGCAGAAGCTGTTGCAGGTGTGGCACCACGCCAAATTCCAGAGCTTAAAGTGCAGTGTAGATTGTCGGGTTTAGAACCCTTGTTGATTGATGAAAATTCATTGTTTGTGAACGTAGGTGAGCGCGCGAACATTACAGGCTCTGCGATGTTCAAACGTTTGGTGATGGAAGGCAACTACGACACCGCCTTGGATGTTTGCCGTGAGCAGGTAGAAAATGGTGCACAAATCATCGATGTGAATATGGATGAGGCCATGCTTGATGGTGTGGTGGCGATGCGCACGTTCTTGAATTTAATCGCTTCTGAGCCTGATATTTCTAAAGTTCCGGTGATGATTGATAGCTCGAAATGGGAAATTATTGAAGCTGGATTGCAGTGTGTGCAAGGCAAAGGTGTGGTCAATTCCATCTCGCTTAAAGAGGGTGAAGAAGCTTTTATCAAACATGCCAGACTTATCAGAAAGTATGGTGCCGCAGCCGTGGTCATGGCCTTTGATGAAGATGGTCAGGCAGATACCTTTAAACGTAAAACTGAGATTTGTGCGCGCTCGTATAAAGTATTAACCGAGCAATGTGGTTTCCCCCCTGAAGATATTATTTTTGATCCGAATATCTTTGCTATCGCCACAGGTATTGAAGAGCACAATAATTATGCCGTAGATTTCATTGAAGCAACCGGCTGGATCAAACAGAACCTGCCACATGCGATGATCTCCGGTGGCGTATCTAACGTATCCTTCTCTTTCCGTGGTAACAAT
>JAJFLD010000022.1 GCA_021772875.1 Ghiorsea sp.
TGGAGCCAAGCAACCTTTGGCAGTGCTTGCTGAATTGTTGGCAGTGGGTGTGTTTGTTGTTGGTGTTGCAGCAACTGTTTTGGGTATAGCTAGAGCAGCAGGATCTACAATGATACCATTGCTGATACCATCTTCATCTCCTGCACCACCATCGGTAAGATAAATGATAAGACCTTTGCCATTGTCATCATGAAATACTGTGTTGCTTTCACTATCAGACCATTGCGCAGAAGGATTCAATTTCAACCAAGTTGTGTCATCATCTAATACGTCAGGTGTAATAATGTGAACTTGTGTTGTTTCACCTTGTTCAAGAGCATGAATTTGGAAGGAAAATAGGCTGCCAGAAACTTGATAAGCAGCAGGTGTTTGAATTTGTGTATGGAGAAGTGATGGTGCTTGAACTTTACGAAGTTCGCCATTTCCTTCTACGATTAAGGCATAACGACCATTGGGTGTTAACCATGTTGCAACACGAGCTGATAACGCATCGTCAATACCATCTTGGTCAAGATCAAAACCTTCTTCTTGGCTATCTGCAATACCATCTGCATCACTATCAAGTGAAGCATCATGAATATCACCTTCAGTGAACATATATACTTCTTGAACATCAGGTTGGATGCGGCGTGTGTAAGCAATATTTAAAGTTTGTGATGAACCTTTGGCAATATGTGGATCGCGATCCATGTGCATTGCATCAGCTGAAACATTGATGGCTTCTGTCCAAGTGCCATTGGCTTCATGTTGGGCAATGAAAATTTCAGAATCAATGCCTGTTTTTTGTTGCCATGCTACTGCCCAAGTATCATCAGCTAAAGACACAAGTGAAGGTTGAAGTACCATGTCTCCTGCATCAGGTAGCAATACCATATTATGTGTAGCCACCCCTGAGATAGCATCAAAAGCTTTACTCCAAACTTGGCTGTGTGCTTGTAGGCTCCAACCGGTGAAAGCAAGTGCGATTTCTTCGTGATTGAGGGTATCGGCTGCAAGTTGTACAGCAGACTCTTGGAAATAAGGTGCAGCGATGTTTTGTACAACAGTGATGGGTGAAGCCCATGTTTGTTGATCATGACTATTGCTTACCAAAACATCCCAAACATTGTTGTGCCTTTGGCTCCAGACAATGCTTTGCAAACCTGTAGGGTGAGTAATGATGGCTGCATCGCCAACCAAACTTGCTTGGGCGCTGATGCGGATGGGTGCAGACCAACCTTGTTGGTTGCCGTAAAGCACGAACAATTCGCCCTCTACCAATTTCCCAGTTGCAGGTGTTGTGGCTAAGACAATAAGGTCTCCAGCAATTGAAGTGCTAACATCGATGATGTTCGAGTTTGCGAGCGGCCACACATGTGATGCAGCACTCCAAGTGTTGGAGCTGGCAGAGAAATGAAACATGGTCGGTGCCACGCTTTCACCCCAGCCAAGTGCCAATGATGCTGAAGCCAAATAGGCTTGAGTGAGCATTGGATTTGAAGATAGTGAGGTTGATGTCCAGTTGATACCATCATTTTGTGATTCCCAAATCAACATGCCTAAAGTATTGGCAGCCGCTGTTTTGATGTGGGTTGTTGAAAGGACTAGAGGGGCTTTGTTGCCACCATAGTGGGCAGTGCTACTTTGGTTAAAAGAGGTTGGCAATGCATGTTGTTCCCATGCTTCTGCTTGGCTGCAGATAAGACCGGTTAAAATTAAAGCTAGTGTGAGGTTAAAAGTTGTTTTGAACATCATCGTCTCCTGTAGAGTGTTTATTTAAGACCGCTCGCGACAGTCATAAGATATATATCGACATGGACGGATCATCCTACGTAGGACTAAGGCGTATTTAGGGCTAAGGATTTTACTTATTTATGGGCTTATTTTTTGATGGAATGGGAGTAAGGCTTAGGCTGGTGACTTTTGCTACCGTTGTTTGAAAGACTAACTTGTAACTTCTCGCCATCATTTTTTTCTTATCAAGGGTGTTCAAGAGGGAAATGAAATTAGCAGTGAGGAGTTTTAGGCATGAAGAAGTTAGTTTTTTTAGTGCTCACATTATGTTTGTTTGCAGGCACTGCATCAGCAGATGTTGAAGATCGTGCGAATGCAGTGCTTGCCAGCGTTGAAGGTAATCAGAGTTATGAAGCACATTTTGCGCGTGAGTTAGTAGCCATTGCAGAAGATGAGTTGGGACATGGTGAAGCGTCAGTGGCACGTGCTTTTATGGATGCAGCGGAAAAATATGCACGTCAAGCAGGGGGTAAATAGATGAAACGTTTATTAATGATTGCAACATGTGCGTCCATGGCTGCATGTACGGGGCATTTACCTTCGACACAATACAGTGAGCTTGATGATGTTCGCGCAGCTATTCAAAAAGCCAGAGATGCAGGTGCTGAGCAATGTGCTCCAGCAGAATTGGCAAAAGCAGAAGCTAGGCAATTGCATGCTGCCCATGAACTTGATGAGGGTTCATCGTATGATCAAGATGCAGCATCTTTTTTGATTGATGATGGCAAGGCTTCAGCAGATCAAGCTTATGCCAAGTGTACGGCTGCTAAACCAAAACCAGCACCAAAACCTAAGCCAGTTGTTATTCAGCCAAAACCAGCGCCAAAACCAATGGTTGTTAAACCTGAAGTGATTGCGTTGGATGGTGTTTTCTTTGAGAGCAATAGTGCCAATTTAACGGCTTCATCCACTGCAACCTTGGACAAGGCCGTTGAGGCATTGAAAAAACGGGCAGACGTTAAGGTAGAAGTGGCAGCACATACGGATAGTGGCGGTAAAGCTTCGTACAATGAACATTTGTCAGGTTTGCGTGCACAGGCAGTGCGTGGTTATCTTGTATCACACGGCATTGATGCCACACGTTTAACTGCTAAAGGTTATGGTGAAGCGTCACCGATTGCAGATAATGCAACCAAAGAAGGTAGAGCGAAAAACCGCCGTGTTGAATTAATCATTAAATAATCAATACATTGAGCATTGAAAAGGCCTGTGGTAAAACACAGGCTTTTTTTTGCCTTTTGATTCGGGAATGATTCAATTACCTTAGCGTCTTTTTAAGGAGATAGATTTTGGGCTTTCTCAAAACATATCAAAGACAAGAACAGTCTAGCTTGAAGCAATCTTTAGCGGGGTCACCCTTGATTGCTTATACAGATGATATCTTACGTTTATTTGATCAAGGCTGGGCAAGGCTGCTTAATCATGGTGATTTTTTGCGATGGCGGGCTGGTTTTGAATCTTTGCCTGAAAACAGCACAGCAGATATGCAATGTTCGGATGTTATTCAAGTTGGTTCGGTCACCGACACCGTCTTAAACCCTTTAGCTATTGAGACAGCCCTGCAAGCTTTGCGGCCTTGGCGCAAAGGTCCGTTTGCGCTCTTTGGCGTTTATATTGATACAGAATGGCGCTCTGATTGGAAGTGGCAACGTGTTGTGCCACACATTTCCCCACTTCAAGGGCGTCGGGTGCTTGATATTGGCTGCGGCTCGGGTTATCACCTCTGGCGCATGTGGGGCGAGGGTGCCGATTTGGTTGTTGGCATTGATCCAACACCATTATTCAGCCTGCATTTTGCAAGCATCAAACGTTATCAGCCTCAAGCGCCTGTGTTTCTTGTGCCAACGGGCATTGATGAGATGCCTGAATCAATGTGTAGCTTTGATACTGTCTTTTCCATGGGTATTCTTTATCACCGTAGAGAGCCTTTAGCCCATTTGATTCGCCTTAAAGAATTGCTTAAAGATGGTGGCGAGCTGGTGCTTGAAACCTTGGTTGTAGATGGAAATGAACAGACTTGTTTGATGCCACATGGTAGGTATGCAAAAATGAGAAATGTTTGGTTTATTCCTTCTGTGGCGATGTTAAAAATTTGGCTTGAGCGGGTTGGTTTTTTTGATGTGCGATGCGTGGATTTAAATACCACAAGCATAGAAGAACAACGGGTAACCCCTTGGATGACTTTTGAATCACTGGCTTCATTTTTAGATCCTGATGATTTAAGCAAAACGATTGAAGGTTATCCTGCCCCCCAACGGGCTGTGATGTTGGCAAGAGCATGAGTTTTGTACTCAAAGGAAAACGAACACGAAAAGGTTCTACGTTAAACTGGCGACATACTGCTTTGGTTTCAAATGATCCGCTTGAAACTTGGCAGTGTTTATTGGATGCACGGGGGTTGCATGAGACAGATGCATTTTTCTCTCCTGCATTGTCAGATTTGCCCGATCCTTTTTTGATGCAAGATATGACCAAAGCTGCATCGAGGTTGGTTTTAAGTATTCAGAACAAAGAAAAGATTCATGTTTTTGGCGACTTTGATTGTGATGGTGTCAGTGGAACCAGTATTCTGGTGGATGCATTACGGGCTACTGGTGTGGACATTACCTATTCGATTCCTCATCGCAGCGATGATGGACATGGTATTGGTGTAGAAGCGGTACGTGAGGCTTTTGAGGCAGGTGCCAAGCTTGGTTTAAGTGTAGATACGGGTACAACATGTTTAGAAGCAAGTGATGTGGCAGTTGCGTTAGGTTTTGATTTGATTATCACTGATCACCATTTGCCTGATGAAATACTGCCCAATGCTTTTGCCCTGCTCAACCCTGCACGCAAAGATTGTGGCTTTGCTGATAGGGTATTGTGTGGCACGGGCGTGGCATTTTTTCTACTGATGGCAACCTGGAAACTTTTGGACGCACAAAAACAACGCCCAGCTTATGATTTAAAACAATTGCTGGATAGGGTTGCCATGGCAACAGTTGCCGATGTGATGTTATTGCGAGGCGTTAATCGGATATTGGTATATTATGGTTTGAGGCAGTTACAAAGTTCTCCTTCTGTAGGGATGTCGGCATTGTTGGATAGTGCAAAAGTAAATCGGCAACGTATTTCAGTGGAAACCATAGGTTTTTATTTGGCACCACGTATCAATGCGGCAGGGCGAATGCGGCATGGCGAAGAGGCAATGCATTTATTGTGTTGTGAAGATGTTGAGCAAGCAAAAGCTTTGGCCGAATCATTGGATAACTTTAATCAAGAGCGCAGGAAAGTAGAAACAGATACATTCAAAGATGCAGTGGCCAAGTTAGGCTCAGGAGATGTGTTAGCTGTTTATGATAAGCAGTGGCATGCAGGTGTGGTGGGTTTGGTTGCAGGGCGATTAGCACGCTTGCATGGTAGGCCTGCAGCCGTTGGTTTTGTAGATCATGACAGCAATATTAGAGTTTCGTTGCGTGGTGTTAAAGGTTTTCATATTGGCGCATTATTGCAAGCTTGTGCGCAACATTTAACTGGTTTTGGCGGACATGCAGGTGCAGGTGGCGGCACAGTGAAAGCGGCAAGCTGGGTTGAATTTGTACAGACTTTTAACCAAGCTGTGCAAAAGCAAAAAGAAGACGGGGAGATTCAAAACCATACTTTGGTTGATGGTGTCTTAAATTTAGCTGCTTTGCATTTTGGTTTAGCCAGCCGTTTAAAACGTTTTGAACCTATAGGGCAAGGCAACCCTGCTTGTTTGTGGTTACTTTCAGATGTTTCCATTGCAGATGTGAAAAAATTAAAAGGTGGTGTTTTTCGTTTGCAATTGACCGACGGCAAGCACTTTGCTCAAGGTGTTGTGTTTAAAGGATCAGTTTTGGAAGATGATTTACAACAAGGTGTTTGTGTATCGCTGTTGGGGCAATTGAAAACGGATGATTTCCGAGGTGGTGAAGCAGTACAATTTGTGGTGGAAGATGTTGTTTTAACTTAATGGGCGAGTGATTGTATATGTTTTTCTTCTTGTTTTTGTTTCGCCTGCTTTTCAGCTTCTAACATGCGCATAGCAAAGATAAGCCCCAAAACAATCATGAATGGTTCCATGATACGCACAATGATGAAGGTGTTTGCTCCAATGGCATGTACCAATAATCCACCATAACCACACAATGTGCCCAATGCGACTCCACGCATGATAGGGTCTTGTAGGTCTCGACTGCTTTTTTTCAACATCACCCAAATACGTCGTAATAACCAAATGAAAAAAATCAGCCCAACAATGCCTGTTTCGAGTAATACGCGTGGGTATTGCGCATCAAGGAATTTACCGCCCGTGATACCTACACCAAAAATTGGATTTTTAGGGAAAGATTTGAGCACGACCTCTTCCCATGATTTTAAGCGCTCGGAAGTAGATGTATCCACGGTGACACCACCGACATCAAGCTGACCTGTTTGTTCAGCTTGATTAAAGGTAAACATAATACGATTAATAACATTTTGTGGTAAAACAAAGGGGGCAAGGGAAAGGCCGCCTAGGCACATAAAAATAAGAAGTTTTTTCTTTTCTGCATAGATTAAAAAACACAACATAGCACCAATAAAGGATAGGTATGAGCTTCGTGATTCGGTAAATGCAAAAGGAATTAGGATGATACCCATCATAGTCAAAAGCATATAGCGCTGCTTTTTGTTGGTGGTATGCAGCAAGATGCCAAGCATGATACTGAACATAAACATCAAATAACCACCAAAGGTGTTGGGTTCACCATCTACACCCTCAAAAGGAGCAGAAACACGTAAACCTTGTGGGATTTGGGCCATGCCCAAAAAGGATGCAACTAGGCAAGTGAAAATCATGACGATGAGAAAACGTTTGATGATAGCTTCATCATGAATATGGTTGATGACGATATAAAAAAGTACGAAATACTCCAAATATTTGATGACAAAAAACAAACCATACATGCCTACATGCCCTGAAAACATAGACAGAAGTGTGGCAAATAAACAGGCGAACCAATAGAGCCCCATGGCTTGGTTCACGGGTGTGTAACGCATAATGCTTAGCTCATTGCGTATGGCCAGTCGAAATATCCAAGAGATACATATCAGTGTGAGCATAATATCATCAAGGCGAAGTGTGATGCCTCGAGATTCTGTGGTTGTAACAGCATTGGAATAAACTTCTGCCCGCGTTGGGCCACCAAAAATTAATTCAGGCGACAATAATGTTGATAAAATAAGAAAATATAAGGCCAACTCAATGCTTGAAAAGGTAATGATGACAATCATAAGCCCTGCAATAATAAGAATAGGCCCTTTAACCAGACCTGGAGCCAATAAATAGGCCGCATAAAGCAATAAGGTTGTAAAGACAAAGGTCAGTAAAATGGTTGGCGGAATAGGTACGCGGATGGATTTAATATTCAGGACAAATCTCGCGTTGGTTGGGTTCTATTATCCAAAGGAATGTAATCCTTGTTGTATGGTTCATCCAATTTTTGGTTGCACTCACGCATAAAAACTGCTGTTGCCGCTGCAAGCATGGTAATGATTAAGATAACAATGAACCTCCGCCAGCGTTGCTTGCGTTTGAGATAATGATTGAGATCCCTTTGCATGGCAGATTTAATTCCTGTTTAAACTGACTTTAATACTTTGCCAAATTGACAAAGCACGTCGGCGTAGTTTGTTCATGAATTGTTTAAGGGGGCTGCCTCTGAGTTGTTCGTTTTCGCCATATGAATAAGCATAATAACGATTCATTTTATAAGTAGCATAATCTGGAGAAAGCTCACCACGAACGCCATTGAGCACGATACCAATCACATTACCACCAACCGATTCAATATTACTTTTCACCCGTTTGAGGGCACCGCGCACCACTGAACCAATGTGATAAACAAGCAATACACCATCTACTTTTGAGGCAAGGATAGTGGCATCGGTAGTATGTAATAATGGCGGCATATCAATAATCACCAAGTCATACTCTTCTCTAACCTCCTCTAGAATTGTATCCATCATTGGTGCAGCTAATAAATCAGGCGGATTTGCATTCACAATGCCGCAGGTTAAAATTTCCAATTGATCCAGACCAGGAGTTAATAAAGCTTGGTCAATACCCATGTCACCTAACATCACATCTGAGAAACGTTTAACTGCATCTTGCCAATGAAATTGACCTAATAAACACTCGCTTAAACCAGGGTCGCGTTTGAGGCCAAAAGTGTGATGTTGCATGGGTTTGCGCATGTCAGCATCAATCAACAAAACGCGCCCACCTTGTTGGGCAAGCACAACAGCAAGGTTAGCTGCAATCGTACTTTTACCTTCTTTGATGGTGGAGCTTGTAATTAAGATAACACGGTGATTTCCTGTTTGTGAAAACAACAAATTTGTACGCAGGCTGCGGTAAGCTTCAGAAATTGTTGATGGTGGAGAGAAGTGACTGATAAGCCGAATTTGTCGTTCGAGGTGATGGCCACTTGTTTTAAGCTCTTCCGTCCCAGAAAACAGTTCAATGGCTTCGTCATGTTCCAGTTGTGGCACAAAACCAACTACCGACGTGTTAAGGAAACTTTCAACCTCTTCTATGGTGCCAACTGAAGAGTCCATGGCTTCTAATACTAAAGATACAATAAGGCCTAATACCAGACCAAGAATCAAACCAGCCATGCCACTTTGGAAGGGTTTAACAGGGTTGATGCGAAAAACAGGAAGCATAGCAGGGCGAACCAAAGAAACTGCCTGAACTTTTTCAGCTTCTTTGATCAGTACTTCTTGGTATTTTTTCTCTAAGAGGTCAAAGAGGTCTTCATTGATGCGCACTGTGCGCTGCATACGTTGAAGCTCTAGAGCTTGTTCAGGCAAACCTTGGAAGCGGCTCTTTGTTTTTTCTATGCTGTTTTGAATGTCACTGATTCTTCGCTGGGTGAGCTCGTTTTGTTTTTCAAGCTCATCCACCATTGAAGATAAAATATCATGTGCTTGCTCACGCAATTCTTTGATCTGTGGGTGGTTGTCGGTGTAGTTGGTCATGAGCTCGGTACGTTTGAGTGCCATTTCTACTAAACGTTTATTGAGCTGGTCAAAATAGTTGCTTACGCTACCAGCAATGGTAACCGCTTGATAATCCCAAGAACCATTGTTGATGCGTTGGCGTAAAGGTTTGATGGCAAAGCGTAAGTCGTTGAGATGTGCCGTAGCCTGACGAAACTCTTGCTCTAAATCTGAAACAATACGTGCCATAAGTTCGGGATCAGAGCTTGAGAAAGAAAGATTATGTTGTTGACGATAATCACGAATTTGTTCTTCTGCTTTTTTGAGGCGATCACGAATGATGATCAATTGCTGTTGGATAAACTTCTTGGCTTCAAAAATACGTCGGTTTTTATCTTCAACATTAAATTCTTGAAATTCATCGGCAACAGCTTGTGCCAAATCACGCGCAAAAGCAGGTCGGTGAGATGTTGCAGTGATTTGAATGATGCCAGAAACTTGATCTTGGTGCACGGATACGCTGTCTTTAATGTCGAGCACTTCATTCATGTATTCAGGATCAGTACGTATTTCTTCAGAGCTTAGCCCTTTAGGAATAAGCCCCAGACGTTGTGCAACCCTTTCCATCACAGCATAAGATTCTATGATGGCCAGTTGGGTTTGAATATCATTAAACTTTTGAGATGCACCATTGCGAAGCAGTAGGTCGGCAACATTGATTGAAGATTCAATTTTAATGGACGATGAAGCATTATAAAGTGCTGGTGGTTGTTTGACCCAAGTCAAAATACCACTGAAAAAACCCATGGCTAAAGCACAAAAGATAATAATCCAGCGACGACGCGATATGATTTGCCAATATTCGGCTAGATTAAGTTCGTAGCCTTCATTGGTTTGTGGCGAAGTAGAGGCCATTAGCGAACCTGCCCAGATAGAGCGCGTAGTGTTAAAATTTGCTGTGCTATGCTGATGGGTTGTAATAACAAACTGACCGATGGTGATATATCTTCAATAAACTTATTCCAGTTGGCAACAGGGCGTGCTGGAATGATAATGATATCTTTATCCACCAAAGCTAAATTTTGTGTGAGATCACCTTTTTCAAGAAACCGTTGAAAATCTACAGCTAAAATTTCTGGTTTGTCGCGGTTGGCGCGAAGCACCCGAATATCTGGCAGGTATGCATTTTCTTTTAGTCCGCCTGATTGGGAAATAGCGTCAAGAAAGTTGATTTCGCCTGTGAATTCAACAATACCTACTTTGTTGACTTCTCCCAACACATAAACTTGACGTTTTGATTGGGCAAGAGAGGGAATAAAAATGGTGTCGCCATCATCAATAATAGCATTTTCTGCCAAGTCACCTTGGCGAATGGCGCGAGTAAGATTCAATAATACAGTTTTACCATCACGAATAATTTGAACATTGCTGATATTGGCTTCTCGGGTTGGACCACCCACGCGAGAAAGAAAATCAACAAGGCTTTCTCTGCCTTTGAGGGGATAAGTTCCAGGTCCTGTGGGTTGGCGAGTGAGATTTTGCACTTCGCCAAAAATGCTGACAAATTTGCTGCGTGCCTTTAATACAAACACATCAACACGCGGGTTACGCTCATATTTACGTAGTATTTCAGTGGTGAGTGTATCGATTTCACGTGGTGTATAACCTGCAACTTTCAAGGCAGCTTGGTAGGGTAGCGAGACGGTGCCATCAATTTGCACAACAACTTTTTTCTCTTCGGCTTTACCACCTTGCCAGAATGTAATGCTTAATTCATCACCAACACCAACTTTATATTCGGCGATGCCATCAATCGTTTTAAATACTTTATTTTCGGTCACATGGTACAAGTCACGTTTTTTTAAGTTTGAGGTGACAGCAGGTAAACGTGTTGATTCAAGGCGGTAGGCTTGCACAAAAACACGGCGATTCTTTTTAAGCGAAATAGGGTCTAAACCTGCAGGAAGTGGGGACTTGTCACCCAAAGCATCAATTTTCATATGTTTGGGGTTGCCGCCATGTTCAACCAACCATGCCGCAACAGCATCGGCACGAGCTTGTGAAAGTGCAACATTATTGGGGTATAATTCTGAATGGATAGGTCTTTGATCTGCGCGACCTTGGAGCTTAAGATCAAGGGAAATCATGGTGCTGTCTAAAGATTTCCACCAAGCTTCCATAGAAGCGAGAGCCGTTGGGTTGAGGGCAGCACTGCCTGAATCAAAAAAGATGGACAAACGTTCGCCAACTTTTGCACCTGTGAATTCTGTGGTGGGCAGTGGCTGGGCTTTTTTGGGAGACCAAATCTCTACGCCCCCTCTGGCGCGGGTTGCGGCAACAGCAAGGGTACCATTGTTAAGGGTATCACCTAGGTCAAGGTCAAGGTAAATGCCAAAGTCGGGTACAAGATCGTTATCAGCATGAAAAGAACCGTTTTTCCAGCTCCAAATATGTAACCCTTGGCCTATACTTGATGAGGCGACGAGTTCGCGGTAGCCATCTGCATCCAAGTCACCAACGCGAACGTCTGACCAAGTGCCACTGTCGATAACCTGATTTTGCTGCCATGCCTTGCCTTGGCGCAGCCACATGGTGATGCCTTGTTGGTACAAACCAGCAAAGATATCGAGCTTTCCATCACCATTGATGTCCGCAATCGTTAAAGATTCAGCATCACCAACAGCGGGTAAAATTTCTGGTTCCCAGCGACTATTGCCATCGCCATACCATATTTGCACACCACCAACTTGTTTTAATAGGCGTTCTTGTCCTTGTTTTGTGCCAAGCCCACCACGTCGTGATGCGATAATATCGAGATGACCATCAGCATTGATGTCTTCAACGGCTAAACCAGTAAAGACACCCTCGGCAATTGGCCCAACACCAGCCACCCAGCCACCTTGACCATCATTGAGTAACACGAAAACACCACCTTCAGTTGGGCTATCTGAGCGTGCTGCAATAATGTCCGCCCACCCATCTTCGTTAACATCAGCAAATTTTACAGCTTCAAAAATACCACCCTCGATAGGTGTGGAGTGTAAATGCCATTTCTGTGTTTGGTTGTTGAGTTCCCACACTTGTAGCCCTTTTTGGTCACCTTCACCGCCAATTAGGATATCATCGGTATGATTATGATTCACATCGGCTGTTGCAAATGCGCGGGGTTGCATAGCGGTTAGGGGGCCACTTTGTAGTGCCCAATTGCCAGTACTATCTCCCCACTCAATATGGAAACCATCTACACGTTCATTGCCACCGACCAATAAATCAAGGTGGCCATCCTGATTCAAATCAACAAAATGAACGGATTGGGATTCTGAAGCACGTTGGGGCGCATTGTTATGCATTTTGTATTTAACTTGCAGTGCCGCATCATTTTGTACGGACAACGATGGTTCAGGCACTGCTGTTCGGCATGATGTAAGCATGCCACATATACCCATGGAAATCATAAACAAAAAAAGGCGTTGGGTGATATTACTCATTATACGCATCTCATAGCAAGTTGAAGACCAATGATGCCTGCTCGTGGGTGAGAGGAGAAGCAATGCCATACTTGGTTCATAGATGTAGAACGATTATGAGTATAAAATAAGCTTACCATAAACGAATAACAGACTAATAATCTATTATTGTCAATGGTTTACAGCTTTTTATAAAGAATTCGCTTTAACAACACGTTTTGCCAAGTATGTTTTAGGATGAATTTGGGTGTTTTGAAGGCACAAAAAAAGGGTTACGTTTCCGTAACCCTTGATTTCGTATGGTGCTCCCTGAGCGATTCGAACGCCCGGCCCTCTGATTCGTAGTCAGATACTCTATCCAGCTGAGCTAAGGGAGCTTTGTGTCATCTCTTTGCAGAGACGGCGGCATAGTAACGTCTTCAATCCAAACTTTCCAGTCCGAATTGTCCATGCCAAACAATTCAGGAAAATTTTGATATAACCAGCCTTTGTATGCCAATGTATCATTGAGATACAAGCTTACAAAAGCTGCCGGATTAGACACTTGTTCATCGTTGATAAAGGCATGACCTTTGACACGAAGACCTTGTGCTAACCCTTGCAGTTGAATTTTCCAGTTGCCTAGTTTTTTCTCACTGCCATTTTCAAGCTCTACAGAAAACAAACGCGCTGTAGATTTTTGCAAAAAGATAATCGTACTCTTTCCTTTTTCTAAAGTTGCCCATTCAGGCAATTGATTGCCTTCAGTTGAAGCGTGTGGGTCATCTGGCACACTCAACGGCAACTGCCATTCTATTTCCCTAGCTTTTTCGCCATCGCATGCATTTAAAAACATGCATAAGCCAAATGCAAACAATGCTCGCATAAGCATGGCGGAGAGAGAGGGATTCGAACCCTCGATAGATTTAACTCTATACACCCTTAGCAGGGGCGCGCTTTCAGCCACTCAGCCATCTCTCCGTGTTCTAGCTTTGTCTTGCGACGATGCCCACATAAACTGGCGGAAGGGGTGGGATTCGAACCCACGGAAGATTTCTCTTCGCCGGTTTTCAAGACCGGTACATTCGGCCAGCTCTGTCACCCTTCCGTTGTGGGGCGCAATATAGCCATGGATATTATGAATGCAATCGGAAAAATTCAATGGCTCAACTTTTGCCTTGAAAATGCTCTAACATCCGTTTGCCTAACAGGGTAGGATTGTGTTCGATAGTTACGCCTGCCGCTTCAAGGGCAACGAATTTGGCTTTGGCGGTACCTTGCCCTCCGGATATGATGGCTCCTGCATGCCCCATGCGTTTGCCAGCAGGTGCTGTTGCCCCGGCGATAAAAGCGACTACAGGTTTGTTTACATGCGCTTGGATGAACTCGGCGGCTTTTTCTTCTTCATTACCACCAATTTCACCAATCATAATAATGCCATCGGTGTGTTCGTCTTGTTCAAACAATTTGAGGCAATCGGTGAAGGTCATGCCATGGATAGGATCGCCACCAATACCAATGCAGGTGCTTTGGCCAAGTTTGGTTTCGGTTAACTGGGCGACGGCTTCATAAGTTAAAGTGCCAGAGCGCGAGACCACGCCAATGCGTCCGGGCAAGTGAATATGACCAGGCATAATGCCAATTTTAGCCTGGCCTGGAGTGATGATGCCGGGGCAATTGGGCCCAATAAGCACGTTACTCTTTCCTCTTAAATAGGCTTTTACCTTTAACATATCAGCCACAGGGATGCCTTCAGTGATACAAACAATCAGTTGAATACCTGCATCGGCTGCTTCCATGATAGCATCAGCTGCAAAAGGCGCGGGCACATAAATCACGCTAGCTTCAGCACCTTCTTGAGTCACAGCATCGGCAACGGTATTAAAAACTGGCCGATTCAAATGGCTTGAGCCACCTTTGTTGGGTGTTACGCCACCGACGAAATTTGTACCATAAGCCATCATTTGTTCAGAATGAAATGTGCCTTGTTTACCTGTGAAACCTTGGCAAATGACGCGGGTATTTTTATCCAGTAATACAGCCATTATACCATCTCCGCAGCAAGTGTTGCGGCTTCATCTAAGTCTTTTGCCCACAATACATTTAAACCTGCATCACTTATTAATTTCTGACCTTCTTTTTCATTGGTGCCCACCAAACGCATCACCACAGGCACGTTCATGGGCTGAATTTTGATGGCCTCGAGTAAACCTTGGGCAATAATGTCACAGCGGACAATGCCACCAAAGATATTAACCAGCACAGCTTTAACGTGTTGATCAGAGAAAAGTAATTTAAAAGCTTCTGTCACCGTTTCTACTGTTACGCCGCCACCAACATCAAGGAAATTGGCAGGTTTTTTGCCTTTGAGCTGAATAATATCCATGGTTGCCATGGCAAGGCCAGCACCATTAAACATACAGCCAATCGAGCCATCCAAAGCGATATAGTTGAGCCCGTGTTTGGATGCTTCGATTTCGCGAGAATCTTCTTCATCAAAATCACGCAGAGTTTTGATTTTGGTTTGGCGATAGAGCGCGTTGTCATCAACTGCAAACTTAGCATCCAAAGCAACAAATTGTTCATCGTTGGTTAAAACGAGAGGATTAAGCTCGAGCAGGCTGGCATCTGTTGCTTTAAACATATCAAATAATGCGTTAATCAACTGACCAAATGTTTTTATATTATCGCCTTTTAGGTCAAGGAAAAATGCCATTTTACGTACGATATAAGCGGATAAACCGCCTGCCGTGTCAACGGATACGCTTAAAATGCGTTCAGGTGTCAGTGACGCGACTTCTTCAATGGCCATGCCACCATCAGGAGACACGACAAAACTGATGCATTCTTTTTCACGGTCTACAACCAAGCTTAAATAATATTCGTGTTGTATAGCCATGCCTGCTTCGATGTATAGGCGGTGCACTTCTTTGCCTTGTGGTCCTGTTTGAGGGGTGATTAAGGTGCTGCCTAATAAGTCTGTTGCAGCTTGCTCTACCTCTTCGAGAGATTTGCACAAACGAACACCGCCAGCTTTGCCACGACCACCTGCATGAATTTGAGCTTTGACTGCCCAAATGTCACCACCCAAACGCACGGCAACATTTTTTGCCTCGCTGGCTTGGAAAATAGCTTCGCCAGCAGGGATGGTTACACCAAACGATGCAAGCAATTGTTTGGCTTGATACTCGTGTATATTCATTGCCCAAATCCTCCCAAGGCATCCACTTGTTCTTTTAATGCTTTTACAGATTTTAGTGATAGTTGCATGGCAGCTTTTTCAGCTTTGTTTAAATCCAATTCAATCACACCTTCCATGCCACCACCGCCAAGCTTACAGGGCACACCCATAAAGTAGTTGTTGATGCCGTATTCACCTTCAAGCCACGCAGCACAGGGCAAAATACGGTTTTTATCTTTGAGGATAGCTTCAGCCATTTCTACAACTGCTGCACCAGGGGCATAAAAGGCCGAGCCTGTTTTAAGCAGTTGCACAATCTCAGCACCACCTTGAGCTGTGCGTTGGCTGATTTCATCAATTTCTTCTTGGCTTAACATATCGGGCAAGGGGATACCGCCTACTGTTGAATAGCGAGGTAGTGGCACCATGGTGTCACCATGCCCACCCAAAACCAAGGCAGAAACATCGGAAATAGAGACATCAAGTTTTTGGGCAATGAAAGTGCGCATGCGCGATGAATCAAGCACGCCAGCCATGCCCATGATACGTTTACGGCTAAAACCTGAAACTTGTTTGGCCGTATAAACCATGGCATCAAGTGGGTTGGTCACTACGATAATGATACATTGGGGTGAATGTTCAACGATATTAGCCGTTACTTCAGCAACGATTTTTACGTTGATGGCCAACAAATCATCGCGACTCATGCCTGGTTTGCGGGCAATGCCAGCAGTGATAATCACCAAATCTGAATTGGCAGTGTCGGCATAATCTTGCGTACCTATAACATTGGCATTATAACCTAAAATAGGTGAGGCTTCATACATATCCAAAGCTTTACCTTGGGGAACACCTTCAACCACATCAAGCAGCACGATATCACCAAGCTCTTTGTAAGCGGCTAAAAATGCAGCCGTTGCACCAACATTACCTGAACCAACAACTGTAAGTTTTTTTCTGGGAAAATAAGCATTATCATGATGAACGATACCTGACCAACGCATAACTAACTCCTTTTGGGCTGCTTCTATTGCGTAAGCTAGCGTTTAAGACGTCAAAGGCATAGCAAGGGCATGCTGTACTGCCAATGTTTGAATTTCTTTACGGCTGCCATGGCATTGAAAGCATTGGGCTTGAGCGGATTGATGTGGCATTTTTAAAGCAATCCAAACTGTACCCAAAGGTTTTTCAATTGTGCCACCACCAGGGCCTGCAATGCCGCTGATGGCTATAGCTAAAGTATGGTCTTCACATCCAACCACAGCGCCCTCGGCCATGGCAATGACCACCTCTTTACTTACAGCACCATAACTTTCAAGCAGAGCAAGAGGTACGCCAACTTCCTCCATCTTAGCTTGGTTGCTGTAGGTTACCCAGCTGCGCTCAAGTACTGAGGAAACCCCTGCAATTTCACCAAGAGAGGCAGTGAGTGCGCCTGCTGTGCAAGATTCGACACAGCGAATTTGCCACTTTTTGTCGTGCAGAAAATCAACCAATTGTTGTGCTGTGTTCATATTAAAATCCAAAGTATACACCAACCCAGAGCAGCACCCATCAAAGCTGCAATCAAATCATCAAACATGATGGAAAACCAATGTGGCCCCCATGTTTCAAGGTTTTTGATGGGGAAAGGTTTAAGAATATCAAAACCACGAAACATCACAAAAGCGAAAGCCAGTAGTGTGAGTGGTTCTAGGGTTGGAAAAAATGTATAAAGTAGTGCCAAGCAAAGCCATTGCCCTGCCCATTCATCAACGACAATCCAGCCAGGGTCATAGTTTTCACCTTGTGCTATCAGTTGTGGCAAGAGAAAATAACAGACGATAAAACCCAATAAAGTTACCACGATGATTGCCCAATAAAGCCCATCCAACCCTAAGGTGTTTAAGATATACCAAGCTGGCAAGATTGAGCATAAGCTGCCCCAAGTGCCAGGGGCTTTGGGTAACCAGCCACTGCCCAAACCAGCTGCCAACCACTTGAGAAACCAAACCATTGCATTAGGCAAAATGATCATATCCTTGATGTTTAAATTTAACTTCCTCGCCGTGACTCATCAATTTCACCTCATGTCCTTGTTTACAATAACCAAGGGGATATGCACCTATAGCTAATAATTGTTGGTGTTTGTCTTGGGTGGCAGTGAAGAGCAAGGCATAATCTTCGCCACCATGCAGGATTAGTTCTAAGGCATGGCTGCCATGTATTGCTTGAAGTTGTTGGTATGAAGCGATTTTTTGTATTTTTTCGGTTTCAAAACACATGGCCACCTGAGAAGCTTTGCTTATGTGGCTGGCATCTTGAAGCAAGCCATCACTCACATCCAGGCAACATTGTATGCCCATCTTACGCAGCGTGATGCCAGCTTTAAGTTGGGGCGTTGGTTTTTGAAAGTGATGAACAAAACATCCTGTTTTATGGTTTGTTTGCCATTGCATTAAACCCGCAGCAGATAGACCAAGCTCACCCATTAGCCAAATTTCATCATTATTCTGGGCCAAGCTTCGCTGCATGGTTAAACCTTTAGGCACTAAACCGCCCACTGTAACGTTAAGAGCATTGGTGGGAGAGCGCACAGTATCTCCGCCTGCAAGCTCAAGCTGATGTTCATGGCAAACGCGAACAATGCCTTGGCTCATGCTTTCTAAAGCTGCGGTGTCTTTTGCCATCACAGCCAGCCAAACCCAAGCAGGCTCTGCTCCCATGGCTGCTAAATCAGATAATGCCGCTAAAACAGCTCGGCTTGCAGCTATATCTAGCGGTGTATCATTAGGCCAATGTATGCTTTCTACAGCCGTGTCGGTGCTGATGACAAATTCGAAACCCTCAGGTATGTCATGGGCAGAAGCATCATCACCATTGCCTAAGGTGGTGAAAGCATGTTGAAAGGGAACGCGCTGCCGAAACAAACGAGAAATAGCATCGAATTCATGATTCATGTTGAGAACTTATCGTCGTTCAAAAAAAAACCAAGCTTATTTCAGCTTGGCTTTTGAACTTGAGTTGTATCTTTGGTATTTAGTAGCGGCGGCTGCCAGACATATAATGATGTACAGCAGCTTTTTCAGCGTTCATTTGACGGATGACTTTAGCTGTGTGGGTGAGAAGGTGGGCAAAAATTGCATAAGCCAGTTCAGGGTTCTTTTTCATTAACATGGTGAAAGAATCACGAGATAGCTTATAAATGATGCAGTCATCACGAGCAGTGACTGTGGCACTGGCCTCATTACCCGTCAGAAAGCTCATTTCACCAACCAAATCACCTGATTTTGCGGTGCCAACACGCATATCTTCACCATTACAGTTGCAATCAATATAAGCTGCTCCAGATTGAATGACATAAATGGCATTGCCTAAACTACCTTGCGCAACAATCATGCTGCCTGCTTTGTATTCGGAGACTTCCATTTCTTGAGCCACAAGCGTTTTTTGCTCGCTGGTAAAACGTTGGTTGAAAAAGTTTTCTTCTAGCCAAGTATAATCAATATCCATAATTAACTCCTTAATTCCGTATAACATTTTAAACATTAAACGACAACTTTTACTTGAGTAAGTTTAATACATTCTTAGTGCAGAAAAGTTAGCCAAGTCACACAAGAGTTGTTTAATATCCTTATTTTTCACATCTGGTAACAATGCCGAGGCGCGCTCTGCATATTGTTTGGCTTTAAGCATGGCGTATTCTGTGCCGCCATGTTTTAAAACACGATCTCGGATCCATGCGCGATCACCTTCATGGTAAACATCACCATCTCGTTCGGCAATCAGCTGTACACGTTCTTTCAAAGCCTTGTCTTGGTTCATGGCATAAATGAGCGGTAATGTGATTTTACCTTCTTCTAAGTCGTGGCCTACGGGTTTTCCTGCAGCTTCTTCATCGGATAAATAGTCCAAGGCATCATCCATCAATTGGAAAGCAACCCCTAAACATTTTCCATATTCAGCCATGCTTTTGACAATGTGTTTGTCTTGATTGCCAACATGCGCACCCACTTCAGCAGCGGCGGCAAACAATACAGCTGTTTTGCGTTCAATGACTTCTAAGCATTCGGCTTCTGTCATATCCAAGTGAAAAGTACGCGAAAGTTGCAACACTTCGCCTTCGGCAAGTGCATTGGTGACATCAGACATTAATTTTAACATGCTCATATCATTGTCTTGCACGAGCATTTGGAATGAGCGGGAGAATAAATAGTCGCCAACCAAAATGCTGGCTTGGTTACCCCAAACACCATTGGCCGATGGATTGCCACGACGAATATCTGAGGAATCAACGACGTCATCGTGTAATAAGGAAGCGGTATGAATAAACTCAACCACTACCGCCAAAGGAATATGCCTATCACCCTTGTAATCAAACATTTTTGCAATCAAAAGGCATAATAACGGGCGCAGTCGTTTACCACCACTATTGATAATATAATGGCCAATGGCTGGAATCATTGCAATGTCAGATTGAAGATTTTGATGAATGCAGTCATTCACCAATTTCATTTCATCCGCGCATAGTAAAATGACTTGATTGAGGGGATTCTCTTTTTTCACAGGCAGAAAGCGTAAGGACTTAGTCTTGAACGTCAACACTCAAGGATAGTTAACCATGCTTTTGCGTGTTCGGCGTTGGATGTTGCCACGATAGGGCAGCTTAAGCGAGACTGGGCAAAGGGATGGCAACCTGTAAAGTCAGTGATGATGCAAGCGGCTTCTTCGGCAAGCAACAATCCAGCAGCATAATCCCAAAGCTTTTGCCCACCGTGGACAATGAATTGTGCACGGCCAGCAGCAAGCCATGCCCATTCGAGTGCGCAGGTGCCGAGATTGCGTTGGCTGCGGTAGTATTGGGCTGTGGCGAGTTTGCTTGCCAGATGAGGTTTTAGGCGTTTGAAGTCCACAAAACCAATCACTTCGTTTAAGGGGTTCTCATTTTCCAAAGGGGTGAACACTTGATTGTTAATCAACAAACCACTGCCTTTGATAGCAGAAAACATTTCATCACGAATGGGATCATAAATGCAGGCAAGCACAGGTTTTCCAGCTTCAATAAGGGCGATGGAAATCGCAAACAAAGGCATGGGAGTCGTAAAGTTTCCTGTGCCATCAATAGGATCAACACACCAAAATCTTCCGCCTTGATGCAAACAATTGAGTTGTTCATGGGCGGGCATTTCTTCGCCTAAAAAACCAATGTTTTCATCCAGAGCATGCAGAGCAGACTGTAAAAAGTCCTGACATTTTTTATCCGTTTCGGTGACGATAGAACCATCATGTTTGATGGCTTGGGTTGCTGTTTGGCTGAAGAAGGCGGGCAGCAAAATATTTTGCCCAGCGTTTCTGGCAATGGTCTCTACGTTTTTTATCATGTTTAACACAATGAATCCCATGTTTGTTTAGTCAGTGTTCGTGCTTGCCCAAAACCACCCACCCAAAAAATAGTGTCGATATTTAAGCGATAAAGCGTGAAGTCAGGAAATGAAAATAAGGGTGCTGCATCTGGGATACTTGCCAAATAAGCTTGCTGATAAGCATGTTTTTCTTGCTCAGGCACAACCTGTAAAATACCAGTAAAACTTAAACGGGCTAGGGCAAGTGCCGAGCTGGATGCATGCTCTGGTGTGCAAATCATGAAACCAACATGGGCATTTTTTTCGATGTTTTTGCTATGTTTAGCTAAACCTGAGAGATGTAATATTATATCACCTTGAAAGATGGCGTAGGGTGCCATGGATGTTTCAGGTGTTTGTTGCCCTTGTGTTGCTAAAAAACCGATATGGGTGTGTGCCAATAATGATGTGAGACCTTGTTGCCAATCTGCTTCCATAAAATACCTCATCGTTTTAAAGATGCTAACGTTGCATTTATAAAATGAATCTGCAACATGTCTGTTGTCGAAAGATTGAGGAGAATAGGATTGCATCAGTGGTTTGAACATATGTGGTGGCGGCAGGCCAGAAAACCCAACATCGCATTGCGTGGGTTGGCATGTGTATATGCAGTGTTGGTGCGACACAACCAAAGCAGACGTTTTCAGCAACAAACTTGCCCACCCATTCCTATGCTTTCTGTTGGTAATATCACCGTTGGTGGCAGTGGTAAAACACCTTTTGTGGTTTGGTTAGCAGCTGAATTAAAACAACAAGGTTTTAACCCCGTACTTTTGTCGCGAGGTGATGGGGCAAACAATCAAACCCCGCATATTATTTCGCCATACTCCAAAGCCCATGAGGTGGGTGATGAAGCCGTTTTGTTGTATCAATTGAGTGGTTGCCCTGTGATTGCAGGGCGTGATCGCATCGCAGGTGCTGGCATGGCAGCAGAATGGGGTGATGTGTTGATTTTGGATGATGGTTTTCAATACCAGCAGCTGCACCGTGTGTGTGATATTGTGCTTGTGCCTAAAGAAGGTGTGGGCAATGGTTGTTTGTTGCCAGCAGGCCCCTTGCGCGAGCCTATTGCAGCACTTGCGCGGGCAAACATTATCGTACGCACTGGAGAGGGTGAAATAAACCCTTTATCGGCGCAGAAAGAATGGTTTTGGTCGACAAAAAGTGCAGGTATTCGAGATTGGCAAGGCATTTGGCAAACGCCCTTAGAAGCAGGTCAAACAGTGCAACTGGTGACCTCCATTGCCAGACCCAAACGTGTTCTTGATGATCTCAAAGCTTTGGATTTTGAAGTGGAAGAACATCATATCTTTAACGATCATCACCACTACAACAACGACGATGTGAACAAGCTCTTAAAAGCCAATGTTACAGTAGTCACCACAGGCAAAGATGCCGTAAAACTCTTGCCTCTATGGCCCAAAGATAAACCTTTGTGGGTGCTTGAGCAGCAAGCCGAAGCAGAACAAGGATTGATAAATACCATTGTAGACCATTTAAAACCGCATCATTCTACAGTGAGTCAATAAACCTATGTGCAATGAGGGGGAGACAAATGCGTGAAACAAGAAACCGTCGTGCGCTTCCTTTTAAACGATGAAAAACAAGAAAGTTACCATAGTTATAATTGGAGTCATGCTTTTAGGGGGGCTTACATTGTATGCACTAGGTGCTGATCCAGCACTGGTTGAACGAACTATAAAAGTTAAGAAATTTCAAAATTTAAAATCAGCCAAGTTTGACTATTACGGAAAGGTAATGGATCAACATGGTGATCCAGTTATTGGTGCCAAGGTAAAAGGCTACTATACCTATTACCCTTTCATACCAAATGGTGATTTTAGCAGCTCTACAGAAAACATAGAGATAACTACCGACGAGCAAGGCCTATTTTCATTTATTAACCAGACAGGTCGATCAATTTCGATTAATTCAATTGAAAAGCAGGATTATGAGTTTGAGGCTGGGCGCACATACATATTTTCACGTGGCGGCATGAAAATGCTTGAGGCAATTGGTAATCCTGATAAGCCAGTTATTTTTCATGCTTGGAAGAAGACTAAGGCGGAGCCTTTGTATTATGGAGAGATATTTCAGAAACTTCCCCAAGATGGCAAATATCATAGCATAAATATTCCTGCCCTTGATAAAACGATGAAAGTTTCCTTTACAATTGATCCTAGTGGAACTTCAAGTAATCCCCTTGATTGGTCAGTAAATCTAAAAGTTGAGGGCGGTGGTGTTTTCGAAACCGCTGATCTGTTTATGAATGAAGCCCCTGTTGAAGGCTATTTCTCTCAATGGGGAGTTTCTTATAAGAAAAGTGACCCGAAATTTAGTGAATGGGGAGGTAAGCGAAAGTTTTATATAAAAGGCTTGGGTGGGCCCATTTATGGTCGCATGGAAGTTGAATTTATTGCTTATTATAGAAATGTCGGTGTTGTTGATGCTAAATATTGGATAAACCCTAAGGGTTCCCGAAATCTCCAATTCGACCCATCCATGATAATATATCCAGAGAGATAAATCGGAGAAAATCGAATTAGGGTCAGATACTTTCTTGAGAACTCCTGTCAACAAGTTCATTTTCAAAGCATAGATTCATTAAGCTTTTGAAGGCGTGAACCACCGTTTGGATAAAAGGATTCGTGGTAAGTTAAAACCGCCCAAATGATGTGAATCAACTTGTTCATACAATGACCAATCGCCACCATTTTCTTCTTGCCTTCCGCCAGTTTTTTCTTAAAAAGGGGTCAGAGCCCTTTAAATGGAGATGCGCTGGTGTTAAGCTTCGGGCAAGGGGGATTTTATGCCTAGGAAACGTCGTTTTTATGTTGCTGGAATGTCAGTGCATGTTGTTCAGCGGGGTAATAACCGTGATCCGATATTCTTTGATGAAAGTGATTATCGCGTGTATTTGAAGAAGAAGTGGGGTCTACCATTGTACTAACTTAGGGATTTCCGTCAGGAGTTCGGGTGACACAACATTTAATTCCACTATCTTCTACTAATTAAGTATGGCCGCAATTGAGGGAAGCTAAATGAATGTTACAATGATAGACCCGACCCCTTTTGTACAGGTATTGATTTAATGTAGGCAATGAAAATACATTGTAAAGAGAGGTACTAATTAGATGTTATTTTTTTTAAAGTTTTTTGTATTAAACTGTTTATTATTGATTGGCCTAGGTTGTACAGAGGCGATAGGAGTTGACTCGGGAGCAAAAGAGGTTGTTTATAAACTTTTTTCTGAACATCAGCCGTGGAAAGGAAAAAATTTAAACTGGGAGAGCAGAGAAGTAACTTCAAGATTCTTTGATTCAAACCTTGTTTCTCTTTTCCAAAGTGAGTATGAGTGCAAGGTTAAGGAGAGAGATGTTTGTAGCTTAGAATCTGACCCTGTTTATTTTTCCCAAGATTTCCCTGACGGTGAGGCAGAGCTGGTTCTAATACCTGTAAAGAATGATTCCCCAAAAGGTATGTCCTACAAAGTAAACGTTAAATTTTCGAAATGGACTATCGTATTGGTTGTTAGGGTGAAAGAGACGAGCGCTGGATGGAGAATTTCAGATATTCAAAACGAAAGTTTATCTTTGAAGCTTAACATGCAGAGTACGTTGCAAAGTTTAGGGTATTTTAATTTGCTCAAATGACTGCCAAGACAAACTAAAGGGGTCGAAACTAAAGGGGTCAGAGCCGAGCACTAAAGGGGTCAGAGCCCTTTAAATGGAGATACGATGGTGTTAAGCTTCGGGCAAGGGG
>JAJFLD010000211.1 GCA_021772875.1 Ghiorsea sp.
GCAACACGTCGTTTTGTTATTAAATGCCCATCAGTTTGAATCTTTAAGTGATAATGAAAGAAAAACATTTGAAACTTGGCTTGGACGCGAAGTGGTTTGGAAAATGCGCACCGATGAATCTGGAGAAAGTCTGCTGGAAAAGAAACAACGCGAAGCAGATGAATACACGCGCAAACTCTGGCAACAAGCCGAAGCTGACCCTCATGTTCAAACGTTAAAAGCATCTCTTGGCTGTCGCTTAATCAATGTTCGTGCGCCACAAATTCTTATTGAGCCTGATGAAACTATGCTGCTTGAGGAAGATTAATTATTTTCAAAGTCACCTACCAAGGCAAAACTATTGTTTGTAAACCAAACATCTCGCTGCTGGAAAATGCCATGGCGCAACATATTCGCTTGCCCTACAACTGCATGCACGGTGTATGTCATGTTTGCGCTGTTAAAGCTACCCGTGGTTCGGCACCTGCTGCCTCTCAACTGGGCTTAGCTGTAAACCTGAAAAAACAAGGTGTATTGCTCACCTGTCAATGTTTTCCTAGCGAAGATATGGACATTGAAGATATCGAGAGTGAGCCCAATTTCTCAGCCAGTATACTTGATAAAACATGGTTAAACCAAGATGTTTTGCGGCTACGCCTAAACAAACCAGATAATTTCACCTACCAACCAGGGCAATACATCAACATACTTCAATATGACACAGGGCTCTCACGAAGCTATTCCTTGGCATCACTTGCCAGTGAAGACTTTCTCGAGTTGCATATCAAACGTTTTCATCAAGGAAAAATGAGTACTTGGTTGTGTGATGTCTTGCCACAAGGTCATACCATCAACTTTTCAGCCAGCCAAGGTGAATGTTTTTATCAACCCAACAACCCTCAACAAGATTTGATTTTGGCAGGCATCAGCACAGGCCTGTCACCCTTGTATGGCATTCTTCGTGAAGCTTTAAAAAATAATCATCAAGGCAATATTTATGTTTTTCATGCCAGTTTAGAAAAACAAGGCCTCTACTACCAAAATGAATTATCTCAAATTGCCAAAGCAGCAGCCCATGTCCGTTATATCCCTTGCGTGCTCAAAGGCGAAGTGCCTCAAGATGGTCAACAAGGGGCGATTGATCAATTGATAGTGGCAACACTGGGCAACTGCACAGGAAAACGTGCCTATCTTTGTGGTGATGATGCCATCGTACAAACCATGAAAAAAACGTTGTTTTTCAACGGCGTCGCCCAAAAAGACATCTTTGCAGATGCATTTGTTTCAGCAGCATAAAAGCACGCTTTAAATACCCACATCTTCCAGCTTTGCTTTTAATTTAGCTTTATCGTCCACAAAAACTACGGGCGCATACGTGCATAAGCTTCTGCATTCGAATGTATTGAATGGTATTGCACGTTTTTTGAGTGCTGCTGCCAAACTTTGCCCACCATAATCGCGGCAATTTTGCCCTAAACAAATCTCAATTTTCATGCCTTCTTCTCCACCCTGTATACTCAAAACACCTTACCTTAAAACCATCCCATGTTGTGCCTTAACTTCCAAGTCCTAAGTTGTAACATTCAAGGGCTGATACAACAAAAAAGCATCTTTGCAATCAGCCTATTCAACATCAGTATGGCGAAGTGATTTCTAACCGCGCTCTTTTGTCCATCCGTTTGTTTTATGCTGCATACTTTGCTGCCATGGGGCTCATTCTACCTTATTTCCCTGTTTATTTAAGCGATTTAGGGTTAAATACCATGATGGTAGGTGTTTTTGTTGCCGCCTTGGCCGCCACCAAAGTGCTTGCACCACCACTGGCAGGGTTTCTTCTGGAATACCGCAATACCAATACCCGAACATTTTTACTGCTCAGCACAAGCCTTGCCACCATCGCTTCAGCTTTGCTCGTCTTTCCACTTGATTTCACTTTGATGCTGGCAGCCGTACTCATTTTTGGTTTCTTCTGGGCAGCTATTTTACCACTCACCGATGGCATATCTTTGGTGGTATCTGAAATATCGTTGATGAGTTATGGGCGATTACGGGTTTGGGGCTCGATAGGTTTTGTGCTGGCATCTTTCATGGGTGGTTTTTGGTTGGTGAATGAAAACATTCACCTCTTCCCTTGGCTACTCACAGCTTTACTCATACTGACCAGTATCGCAGCCATAGGTTTTCCAAACTTAACAACACTCAAACAAACCATACCCCAGTACCCAAGCACAACACAAAGCAACAGTGGTGCATTGATGTGGTTACTCTTTATCGGATTTTGCATGCAGGCCTCGCATGGCGCTTATTATGGTTTTTTTAGCTTATACATGCTTGATGCAGGTTATTCAGGTGGTGAAGTTGGTTTCCTTTGGACTTTGGGTGTATTGGCAGAAATTGTTCTGATGTGGTTTTGGAGCAAGCCCATTCAACAAGCATCACCTGTGCTCATGCTCAGCCTTTGTTTAGTGCTCGCAGCACTGCGTTGGTTGGGTTTAGCTTTAAGCACGGATATGCTTGTCATTATTTTTTTACAACTGCTGCATGCAGCAAGTTTTGCCATGTTCCACCTCTCGGCAGTGGCTTGGGTTCGTCGTTTTGCAAATCCAAAATACCAAACCTCAGCACAAGGTTGGTACAGTTCAATTGGTTTTGGCTTAGGTAGCACATTGGGCATCATGCTTTGTGGTTATATTGTGCAAGCCAGAGGTTACCCCGCAGCATTTTTTGCATGTACTTTGATTGCATTATTCGGTTTACTTGCAGTTTGGAAATTAAAACAGCACATGAGGCGGGCATCATCATGAAAGAAGTTAAACATTTGCATGTGCTTGGTGTCTGCGGCACAGCTATGGCTGCAATCACCGCTCTAGCCAAAGCCAAAGGCTGGAGAGTGACTGGCTCTGATGCCAATGTTTACCCACCCATGTCAGATTATTTACAGGACATGGGCGTAGAAATCGCCACCTTCTCAACCACCAATTTACAACCCAAGCCTGACCTTTGTTTGATTGGTAATGCCATGAGTCGTGGCAATGTGGAAGTTGAATATATTTTAGATAATGATTTAGCCTATATGTCTGGGCCAGAATTTGTGGGTCGTTTTATTCTTCCCACCCGTCATGCCGCGGTGGTCGCGGGAACACATGGCAAAACATCTTCGGCATCCCTATTGGCTTGGATCTTAGAAAATGCGGGCAAAAAACCAGGATTTATGATTGGTGGCATACCTGAAAACTTTGGCCAAGGTGCTAGGCTAGGTCAAACCAAGGCAGCTTCGCCCTTTGTCTTGGAAGGTGATGAATACGATACGGCTTTCTTTGATAAACGCTCAAAATTTATCCATTACCATGCCAAAACACTTATTTTAAACAATTTAGAATTTGATCATGCTGATATCTTTAAGGATTTGGATGCCATCAAAACACAATTTTCACACCTGTTGCGCACAGTCCCCCAATCGGGATTAATCATTGCCAATGCCGATGATTTGAATGTTATGGATGTCATCCAACAAGGCGTTTGGACTCCTGTGATGACGTTTTCTGAATACAACCATCAAAAAAAATCATCTAGCCAATGGCAGTGGCAAGCATTAAAAGAAGACGGTTCACATTTTCAACTCTACCAGCATGGCAAGCCATCCTTAGAAATAAAGTGGGATAGCATAGGCAAACATCAAGTCAGTAATGCCTGTGCCGCAGCTGCCGCAGCTGTGTCCATGGGTGTCTCCCTTCAAATCATTCAACAAAGTTTTGAAACCTTTAAAGGTGTTCGCCGCCGTATGACAAAAGTAGGTGAAGCTAAAGGCATAAGCATTTTTGATGACTTTGCCCATCATCCCACTGCAATTAAAGGCATTGTTGATGCCGTCAAAGCAGCAATGTATGGGAGGGGTAAGTTGTGGGTAGTGATTGAGCCTCGCTCCAACACTATGCGCAGTAAAATACACCAACAACGTTTACCTGCATCACTTACAAGTGCCGACGTTGTTATTTTCACCCCACCTTCTGATCGCAATATGCAGCAACATGAATTGCTTGATGTGGCAAAGGTATGTCTTGAGCTGCAAAAACATCAGCTTGAAGCCATGGTATTGCAAGATGCAGAAACCATTATCCAAGCGATTGTGCAACAAGCAAACAATGCGGATGTTGTGCTCATTTTATCCAATGGCGGTTTTGACAATATCCACCAACGCTTACTGACTGCTTTACAAGCCTCAGCATGAAGCAAATGAAATTAGTGATTTACACTGCTGGTATAGTCGCAACACCCACCATTGATTTCATGGAAATAGACAACATTCAACATAAAGACTAAAATATTTTTACAAAAAATATTCCTGCTGCTACATCAAAGGTCTGGGCATTTCCTTAGCATTAAAAAGGTTAAAGTGGTCGCACACTTGCTTGTTGGTATATTGCATTGCATTAACACTTGAGGGTAATCATGTATAAATCGATTACAGGCTATTTATCTCGCAAACGATTTTTGTTCTTTGGCATCAT
>JAJFLD010000212.1 GCA_021772875.1 Ghiorsea sp.
TGCGGCATTGGGCCCAAGCAACCCGAATATTTCGCCGCGTTTGATAGACAAATCCATGACATCCACTGCTTGCAAATCACCAAAGCGTTTGCTCATGCCTCTTATTTCAATGATATTCGACATAGGATTGCTCCCTTAAACGAGGATATTGCATCAAAATTGCCAGAAAAAACCTAAGTTATCTTACTTTATTAGTACAGTACTTAGCTTTCATCTCACATCACACTGTGCCATCAAAAGCGTATGACTACATACTTAAATCTTTACAATAAAGTCTAGAGCAAGCACACTGTTTCTTGGCTTAATCGGAAGAGGTTTGCCTGTTTAGTATTGAATCGTATGAATAAAACCGTTCTTCCTTAGTTATGCTCCTGCAAGTCATAAGGTGGTACGACTACGTATATGCTAAGAATATTACCCTTACCTATCAATCCGTTTTCCACTTTACTGCATTGGAAAGTTTGGCTTATTCCCACACTGCTTTCTCTATTACTCATTGTATCAAGCTTTTATAGCTACCTCTTATTTCATACCCTTGTTGAACTCTTTACCGTCATCATTGGTATGATGTTATTTGTGATAGCACTGCATACTTATCATTATACCCGTGATCATTTTCTTATGTATTTGGCAGCTGGTTATTTCTGGGTTGCCTGTATTGACACGATTCATGCCTTGATTTTTAAAGGCATGTCTATATTTGCCGTTGATGTTTCAAACCATACTGTACAATTTTGGCTTGTTGGTCGCTATTTGGAAGCATTTATTTTGTTATCTGCACCATTCTTATTAACGCGAAAATTTGATTTTGGTTATGTGTTTTCATTTTTCGGTTTTATCACTATCGCATCTTATATCTTCATTATGGAGGGTTATTTTCCCACCTGCTATATTGAAGGAGTAGGCCTAACTTCATTTAAAATCATCAGTGAATACCTTATTTGTGGCATACTCATTTTAGCGCTCATCAATCTTTACACACACCGTCTGCAACTCAAACACCATGTTTTCCCCTTCCTTGCCGTATCTATTGTACTCACCATCTTTGCTGAACTCTCCTTTACAACATACCTTAATATTTATGACTTCTCCAACCTAGTCGGCCACATTTTCAAATTGTTTTCATTCTGGCTTATTTTTTATTCTATTATTCTTCATACCTTAAAATTGCCCTACGAATCACTACAGTCCACCAGCTCTTTATTAACTGAGCTGAGAAACAATATTCCTGATTTGGTTTTTTATAAGGATACAGCAGGCGTATATCTTGGCTGCAATCAAGCGTTTTGTGATTTCATAGGTAAAAAAGATGAATCTGAAATCGTTGGCACCACCGATTATGATATTTTTGAAAAGCCTCAAGCCAATTTCTTTCGCAAAAAAGATAGGGCAATGTTTAAAGCCAATAAACCAAATCGTAATGATGAATGGGTGACCTATCCTGATGGGAGAAAAGTGCTTTTAGACACACTGAAAACCCCTTCTTTAGATAGCTTCGGCAAGGTGATTGGTCTGATTGGCATCAGCCGTGATATCACAGAACGAAAACAAGCAGAAACACAAGTTGAACGCTTATCCAAGCTTTATGCTGCATTGAGCCAGTGTGATCAAGCCATCATGCATAGCAGCAATGAAGATGAACTTTTTCCTAAGGTCTGTCGTGATGCTGTTGTGTTTGGTGGCATGAAAATGGCATGGGTGGGTTTGTTGGATGAGACAACCCAACTGATTCAACCCGTGGCTTCCTTTGGTAAAGGTAAAGAATATTTAGACAACATCCAGATTTCGGCAAATGCCACGGATACCGCAGGAAAAGGCCCTATTGGTATTGTCATACGTGAAAACCAGCCTTTTTGGTGCCAAGACTACCTTAATGAACCCCTTCTCTCGCCCTGGCATGAAAAGGGCAAGTTATGTGGCTGGGGAGCATCTGCTGCCCTGCCTTTACATCGCAAAGGCAAAGTTATCGGTGTTTTTACGCTGTATGCAGAAGAAATAAACGCTTTTGATAAAGCAGCGTGCGACTTACTGACAACCATGACAATTGATATTGACTATGCTTTAGAGCTCTACGCGCTTCAAGCTGAACGCCAACAACTCGAAACAACCAATCAAGCACACATCAAATATTTGGAAAACATGGAACATATTGCTGCAGCTGTAAGTGGTTCTCTTACACCTGATCAAATGCTGTTCAATGCTCTTGAAAAAACACGTGAACTTTTTAACTCAGATAGGGCTTGGTTACTCTATCCTTGTAACCCTGATGCAGATTTTTGGGA
The DNA here is from genome assembly GCA_021772875.1 of Ghiorsea sp. Classification (GTDB taxonomy): domain Bacteria; phylum Pseudomonadota; class Zetaproteobacteria; order Mariprofundales; family Mariprofundaceae; genus Ghiorsea. The sequence goes on from JAJFLD010000212.1 coordinate 2,283, forward strand.
AATACCTTTCGCATCCAGCAAGGCAAAGTATGCAAATAATTTTACCTTGAATCAAAAAACTCGCATAACACCTGAAATGCAGCGCATGATGCAAGATGCCTTGGCTTCGTCAAAAGCAGTTGTTTATTGCCCTATGCCAAGCTTGGGCATGTATGATGATCAATTTGCGGCGTGTTCCCAGATGATGTTGGCACACACGCCTAAATTTGGTGAGCCTTGGTTATTTGGTCTGCATCAATGCGCTTCAGAACACATATGGCCTGAGACAGAAAAACACCTTTTCCAAAGTATCGCTATAAGAGTCTCGGATATCTTAAGTGCTGCTCATCTCAATCGCAATTTACAAAAATTATCACAAGCTGTAGAGCAAACTGGTGAAGCTGTGATGATTACTGATCACAACGCCATCATCGAATACGTTAATCCTGCATACACCAAAATAACAGG